>JAHWJJ010000010.1 GCA_019348475.1 Gemmatimonadota bacterium
CCCCGCCCCTCGATGATCGGGGTCCGCACGATCATCGGGTACGGCTCGCCGGGGCAGGCGGGGTCCACGCGGTGCCAGGCGCTGGTGCGGCGCTGGACGGTGATCTCGATGGTGCACAGGTCCGCGATGCGCCCCACGGCTTCCACCATCCGACCGTCCGGGCCCGCCGCCCGCGCCGGGAACGAGGCCTGCGCGTAGCCGGGCACCCAGCCGCTCCACCGCGTCCGCCCCGCGTGCGCGCAATCGGCGTCCGCCTGCACCGTCGCGGTCAGCTCGCCGGCGGCCTGGCTCACGCGCACCGTCGCCGGGGCGCCGCACAGGAACTCGAAGGGCGCGCGGTACGTGCCCGCCAGCGCCAGCTCACCGTGCCGCAGCGTGGGGCGCACGCGCGACGCCGGGTTCTCCGGGCACCGCTGCGCGTGCAGGTACGGTCCCGAGCTTCCCAGCGCGATCAGGGCCAGGCTGAGGGTGCGGCGCATGAGGTCCATCGTGCAGATCGTGAGAAGGTCGAGGCCACCCGCGTGCCGCGAGCAGGGCGCGTGCCTCTCCGTCTACCCGTGACGACTGCCCTTGTGACGCGTGCCGAGGCGCACGCGGATTCTCGGCGGATCCGCGTCGGGCTGTTCGACGTGGATCTGTCCCGGTCCGCGGACGGCGTCCGCGAGTGCACGGCCGATGTCGTCGCGCAGCTCCAGCGCATGGAAGGACGCCGCGGGATACAGATAGTCCTCGTCCGTCTCGTCGACCACACGGATCCACCCGCTCCGTGCTGCGCATGCGTCGGGGAGCACGCGATACACCTTGCGCACCTGCAGGCATACCGGCCAGCCGTCGTTGCGCAGGCACACAACAAAGCGCGGCGTTTCCCCGGGTGCAGTCACCTCATCCATGGGCCTCTTTTGGGTTCGGCGTGGACGACTGTAAGTTGTCCGCCGCGCCGCGGAATTCAAGAGCGGCGAAACGCCACCAGACGCACA
Organism: Gemmatimonadota bacterium; assembly: GCA_019348475.1. Lineage (GTDB taxonomy): Bacteria > Gemmatimonadota > Gemmatimonadetes > Longimicrobiales > Longimicrobiaceae > Longimicrobium. Next base: position 978 of record JAHWJJ010000010.1, read on the forward strand.
CTTTCGTGGACCTGATTTCCGCACTGGAAGAGGCGCGCGCGGCCGAGAAGGAGCAGGCGCTCTTCTACCGCGCCTTGGCCGCTGAGGCCGAGGACCGCGGCGACGCCGCGATGAGCGAGCGCTACAACGAGCTGCACGCCGACGAGCAGCACCACGTCAGCCGCCTTACCGCGCGGCTGCTGGAGCTGGGCGCCGGGCTGGCCGACATCGCGCACCTGACGTCGCGCCCGGTGGGGATGGAGGCGTGGGAGGCGGCGGCGCGCACGCGCGAAGAGGCCGAGGTGCTGCGCTACCAGACGCTGCTGGACGCCGAGCTGGATGCCGAGACGCGGGCGCTCATCGAAGAGATCCTGCAAACCGAGCGGCACCACGCCGCGGAGCTGGGGGGCAAGTGGACGACCGCGTGATGCTGGGACTGCGGGCAAGGCGGGCGCTGGTGACCGGCGCCTCGCGCGGCGTGGGGCGCGCCACGGCGCTGCTGCTGGCGCGCGCGGGCGCGGACGTGGGCATCGGCTACCACAGCCGCGACGCCGACGCGGCGCAGGTGGTGGAGCAGGCGCGGGGGCTGGGGGTGCGCGCTTTTGCCCAGGCCGCCGACGTGGCGACGCCCTGGGGCGCGGAGATGCTCTTCGAGCGCTGCATGGTGGAACTGGGCGGCATCGACCTGTTCGTGGCCAACGCGGGGATCTGGATCCCGGACGACGTGCCCGTGGGCGCCATGACCGACGCGCAGTGGGACCGGACGATGGCCGCCAACCTGACCTCCGTCTTTCAGACGGTGCGCCTGGCCGCGCGCTTCGTGAGCGACGGCGGGCGCATCGTCATCGTCTCGTCCACCGCCGGGCAGCGCGGCGAGGCGTTTCACGCGGATTACGCGGCCAGCAAGGGCGCGCTCATCTCCTTCACCAAGTCCGTGGCCGTGGAGCTGGCGGAGCGCGACGTGACGGTGAACTGCGTTGCGCCCGGGTGGATCGACACCGAGATGGTGGAGAAGCCGATGGCGCAGGGGCGCGAGGCGATCGAGCGCGCCATCCCCCTGGGCCGCATCGCCAGCGCCGACGACGTGGCCGGCCCCATCCTCTTCCTCTGCTCCGCCCTCGCCCGGCACGTCACCGGCGAGATCCTGAACGTCAACGGGGGGAGCGTGCTCTGTGGCTGAGGACGGCAATCGGCCGCGGGTGCTGCTGCTGGCCACGGGCGGCACCATCAGCATGCAGGTAGATGCGGAGCAGGGCGGCGCCGTCCCCAAACTGACCGGGCGCGAGATCATGGACGCGCTGCCGGGGGTGGAGCGGGTGGCGCGCGTGGAGGTGCGCGAGTTCGGGCGCTACCCGGGTCCGCACATGACGATCGAGCGGATGTGGGAGCTGCGCGCCGCCATCCTGGGCGCGCTGGAGGAGGAGTTCGCCGGCGTGGTCGTCACGCACGGCACCGATACGCTGGAGGAGACGTCGTACCTGCTGGACCGCTCCCTCCCGGCCGAGAAGCCGGTGGTGATGACGGGCGCCATGCGCAACTCCACCGAGCTTTCGTGGGACGGCCCCGCGAACCTGATGGCGGCCATCGAGGTGGCGGTGGCGCCCGAGGCGCGGGGCCGCGGGACGATGGTGGTGATGGACGAGGAGATCGTGCAGGGCGCGGAGGTGGTGAAGACGCACACGGAGGCGGCGGGCACCTTCCGCTCGCCGAACTGGGGCCCGCTGGGGGTGACCGACAAGGGCGAGGCGCTCTTCTACCGCGAGTCCCGCCGGAAGGCGCCGCTCACGCCGGATGCGCCGGCGCTGCCGGTGGACCTGGTAAAGATCGTGGCCGGGGCGGATTCGCGGCTGCTGGAGGCCAGCCTGGACACGGGCGCGCGCGGCATCGTGCTGGAGGCGCTGGGGCGGGGGAACGTGCCCCCGGCCGTGCTCCCCGGGGTGCAGCGGTGGGTGGACGCGGGCCGGCCCCTGGTCATCACCTCCCGGTCGCTGCGGGGGCGGGTGCTGGACACGTACGCCTACCCCGGCGGCGGGCACGTGCTGCGCGACATGGGCGCCATCTTCGCCGACCATATGACGGGGCAGCAGGCGCGCATCGAGCTCATGCTGGCCATCGGCGTGTACGGGGACGACGTGGAAGCCATCCGCAACGTGGTGGAGGCGGGGCGCTACGAGCACTGAAGGCGCAGCGGCGAATCACAATCCGCGGGAGTGTTGATGATGATGTCGATCGTACGGCGGCTCAGGCCGGGCATGCCTCCGCAGGAGGTGCGCGCCGCGCGCGAGGCGAACGCCTGGTCCCTACAGGAGTTCTCCGAGGCGTTGTGGGTGAGCCCGCTGGAAGCGGAGGCGTGGGAGGCGGGCTCGGTTGCGCCTTCGCGGGGGCAGGAGGAGTGGATCCGCTGGCACGGGGAGATGGGCGTTCGCGACCGTGCCTTTGCCGAAGCGGGGCTGAGCCCCTGCGCGTGGGCGCGTGACCGGGCGGCGCAGTACCCGCCCGAACGGCGCGGCAGCCACCCGTCGGACTTTTCTCGTCCCGAGATCGCGCTGCACGTGCGGCAGTGCCGGGCCTGCCTCCCATCGCCGCTCCCCGAGCTGCTGCAGTCGCCCGCGCCCGAACCGCCCCTTGCCGAAAACATCGGGCGGGTGGACTGGTTCGTCGGCGGTTGGCGCAGGGCCGAGCACCTGCCGTTGGCCGAGCGCGTCGTGTGGCGTGTGCTGGCGCCGACCGGGCTGCTGGCGGGAGGCTTGCTGTTCATGGAGACGGCCTTCGGGAAGGACGACGGGTTCGATCTGCCCCTGAAGCCGTTTTTGATCTTCCTGGCCGGATACCTGGTGTTTCTGCTGACGAGCCGGCCGATGCGGTCGTTCGGCGACGATCATCCCTGGATCGCGTGGCAGGTACGGACGGCGGCGGTGCTCGGCTCCATGCTGCTCGTCTGGGCCGGCCTGGTGGAAGGCGTGGAACTGACGAATTCGGGTGCTCTGATTTTCGCCGCGGTCATTTCGGCGCTCATCGGCGGGGCGGCGGGTGCGATCGCGGTGGATTCCCGGGCTCCGGACGAGTATCTCGGGAAAACCGTGGCGCTCACGCTCCCAGCCTGCGATCCGGCGTCCGCCCCGAGCGAAAGCTGACGTGTGGAGGCCATCCGCAACGGGGTGGATGGCGGCGTCTTACAAAGCACGGCAGCGCCGCGGTCCATCGATCGACGCGCGGTCCCTTGATGCAGGAGGTTGAATGCTGAAGAAATTGATTCGCGCGAAGCCCGTCGTTCGCCCGGACGAGATCCGCGCGATGCGCGAAGAGGCCGGGTGGAGCCCGGAGCGGCTGGCGGAGGCTGTGGGCGTGCTGCCGCTGGAGGTGACGGCGTGGGAGTCCGGCGCCGTCGGGGTCGACCTCCACCAGGCCGCGCGGATTCGCTGGTCCATCGACCAGGCGGAGTACGAGGCCCGGCTGCCCCGCTCCGCCTGCTACTGGACGCGCGCCAACGAAGCGCGCCTGCAGGGCATGCGCGAGCGCGGATTCTTTACCGGCGGCCGTGCGGACCGCGAAGTGGCGGCGCACGCGCGGGGGTGCGCGGAGTGCATGCGTGCGGAGATGCTGCGGATTGGCATGCCCCCGCCGCCGCCGGAGCCAGCGGAGCCGGGGCTGCGCGGGTCGCTGGGTGCCCTGCGCAGCAGCATCGGCCGCCTTCCGGCGTGGCTCCGCGTGCCGCTGCAGGGGGCAGACATGGCGGTGCGTCTGGCGGCCTTTTACCTGGGCTTGTGGCTGCTGGACCGAATCCAGGGCGAGGATACTGCCGGCCCCTCGCTCACCGGGTTCCTCGCGATCGGCGGCGGGATCCTGTGGTTCCGCGCACTGGCCTGGCGGCTGCTGCCTCTCAGCGACCGGCGGCCGTACCTGGCCGGGCAACTGTTCGCCGCGGGCATCGCGCTCCCCGCGATCCTGCTTGCGGGGCTGCTGGACGGCTGCGACCTGGCCAGCGCCGGACTTTGGATGTTCGCCGGCCTGGTGAGTGCTTTTGTTGGTGGCATGATCGGCAACTCGGTCGCCAAAGCCGGCCAGCCGGAGAATGAGACGGAAGACGAGGAGCGGGTCGTCGTCGTCCCGCAGCAGGCGGAGTACTTTCAGCTATGACCGGGCACGGCATCATCCGCAAGGCCCCTGCGATCCTTCGTGGCACGATGCGGTTTCCGCGTGGGACCTGGCGTACCTGCGCCGCGGCCACGTGTAACACCGTTTGTCGTGGTTCTTTGTGCATTCGGGCCCGAAACGGCGTCTCCCGCGGAAGGCGCGGAGGCCGCGGAGGGGCCCTCCGCCTGGAATTTCCGTTCGGTCGCGGTGCACACGAAGGTGTGAAATTCCGTAGAATGGCTCTTCGATCCCGCTGATCCCACGGCGCCGAGAGCAACAGGGTGCGGTCAGCCGAATCCCCGCCTCCGCGGCTTCCGGAGGCGGGGATCCTTGCGCTCGCGCGCGGAGCCTCTCCCACCGGACGGCCTTTTCGCTCGTTCCCGACGACGGCATCCGACCGTTCCGCTCCCGCGGGGAGGGGATGGCGGAGCAGGATCATCCCCGGCCGACGCGACCTGCCCTCGTCACGCCTCTTGCATCCGAAGCCTCCATCGGTTATCGTTTGCAAAATAAAGGCTGAGACAACTCACAACTTAAGAATCTTAGGTGAACGGTCCGGCGCGCCTCGATGAGATCGACATCCGCCTGCTGGAGATGCTGCAGGAGCACGGCCGCACGTCGCAGCACGACCTGGCGCAGGCGGTGGGGCTCTCGTCGCCGGCGGTGGCGGAGCGGCTGCGCAAGCTGGAGGAGCGCGGCATCATCCGGCAGTTCACCGTGCTGGTGGACCCGCGCCGCGTGGGGCGCGACGTCACGGCGTTCATCTTCGTCGGCATCAACGGGTCGCACCACTACCCGGCCTTCCGGTCCAGCGTGGCGCGGCACCCCGAGGTGCTGGAGTGCCACAGCGTCACGGGCCAGGGAAGCCACATCCTGAAGATCCGCACCGACAGCACCAGCACGCTGGAAGGGCTGCTGGCGGAGATCCAGGCCTGGCCCGGCGTGCAGTGGACCACCACCAGCATCGTGCTGAGCACGGTAAAGGAAACCAGCGCGCTGGCGCTGGTGCCGCGCCCGCGCACGGCGGACGCGGCAGCGACGGACGGGGCGGCGGTCGCCCCGGCGCGGTAGCCACGTTTCCATTCGCCCAGAACCCCGCAACGAGGTCGCATGCCCAGGACAACCGCCCGCTTCGACACGCTGGCCGCCGCCCGGGGGTGGGAGGGCGAGGCGCGCAACGGCGCCGCCCGCTCCGCGCCCCGCGCCGCCGCCGAGCCCATGGACATCGAGACGCTGTTCGGCCAGCACACCTTTGGGCTGGCCGAGATGCGCGGCCGCCTTCCCAAGCAGGTGTACAGGGCCATCCTGCGCACCCTGGAGCACGGCGACCCGCTGGACCCCTCCGTCGCCGACGTCGTCGCGCTGGCGATGAAGGAGTGGGCGCTGGAAAAGGGCGCCAGCCACTTCACGCACTGGTTCCAGCCGCTCACCGGCAGCACGGCCGAGAAGCACGACAGCTTCATCACCCCCAACGAGGGCGGCGGCGCCGTGGCCGAGTTCAACGGCAAGGAGCTCATCCAGGGCGAGCCCGACGCGTCGTCGTTCCCCAGCGGCGGCCTGCGGGCCACCTTCGAGGCCCGCGGCTACACCGCGTGGGACCCCACCTCGCCCGCGTTCATCGTGGAGACGGGGGCGGGGTGTTACCTGTCCATCCCCACGGCGTTCGCGTCGTGGACGGGCGAGGCGCTCGACACCAAGATCCCCCTGCTGCGGTCGATGAACGCGCTCGCCACGCAGGCCCGGCGCGCGCTGGAGCTGTTCGGCGTGCGGGACGCGCGGGTGACGGCCACCTGCGGGCCCGAGCAGGAGTTCTTTCTGATCGACCAGGAGTTCTTCTACCGCCGGCCGGACCTGGTGACCACGGGTCGCACCCTGATCGGGGCCAGGCCGCCGCGCGGACAGGAGCTGGAGGACCACTACTTCGGCTCCATCCCCGACCGCGTGCTGGCCTTCATGATGGAGGTGGAGCGCGAGCTGTACCGGCTGGGCGTGCCCGTGAAGACGCGGCACAACGAGGTGGCGCCGGGGCAGTTCGAGATGGCGCCCATCTACGAGAACGCCAACCTGGCGGCCGACCACCAGCAGCTGATGATGATCACGCTGCGCAAGGTGGCGCCCCGCTTCGGGCTGGCGGCGCTGCTGCACGAAAAGCCGTTCGCGGGGGTCAACGGCAGCGGCAAGCACCTCAACTGGTCGCTGGGCACCGAGAGCCAGAACCTGCTGGAGCCGGGCGACACGCCGCACGAGAACATGCAGTTCCTGTTCTTCTGCACGGCCGTGCTGCGCGCGGTGGACCGGCACCAGGACCTGATCCGGGCGTCGGTGGCGCACGCGGGGAACGACCACCGGCTGGGCGCCAACGAGGCGCCGCCCGCCATCATCTCCGTCTTCCTGGGGACGCAGCTTACGGACGTGCTGGAGCAGATCGAGCGCGCGGGGACGGCCACCGAAAGCAAGCAGGGCGGGCTGCTGGGGCTGGGCAGCCCGGTGCTGCCGCACCTGCCGCAGCACGCCGGCGACCGCAACCGCACCAGCCCGTTCGCCTTTACGGGGAACAAGTTCGAGTTCCGCGCGCCGGGCTCCTCGCAGTCCGTCTCGTTCCCGGCCACGGTGCTCAACACCATCATGGCCGAGTCGCTGGACGAGCTGAGCACGGCGCTGGACGCGGAGCTGGCGAAGGGGGTGAGCTTTGAGGACGCGCTGAGGCGGCTGATCGCGGAAGAGGTGCGGCGGGTGAAGCGCATCGTCTTCAACGGCGACGGCTACAGCCAGGAGTGGCAGGACGAGGCCGCCCGGCGCGGCCTGCTGAACCTGCGCACCACGCTGGACGCGCTGGAGACGCTCCCCTCGGACAAGAACCGGGCGCTGTTCGAAAAGTACGGCGTGCTGACGCACCGCGAGCTGGAGAGCCGGCACGAGATCGCGCTGGACCAGTACTTCAAGACGGTGAACATCGAGGGCGAGACCACGGCCGACATGGCCGGCACCATGATCCTGCCCGCGGCGGTGCGCTACCTGAACGACCTGGTGGCGGCGGCGGACCGCACCCGCACGCTGGGGGTGGAGACGCGCGGCCTTACGCGCACGGTACAGATCGTCAACGAGCTGGTGGACGAGATGCGCGACGCGCTGGACGCCCTGGTGGCCCAGAACGCGGAGCTGGGCGGCGAGACGGTGCACAGCAAGGCGTACCACGTGCGCGACAACGTGGTCCCCGCCATGCTGCGCGTCCGCGCCGCCGCCGACCGCCTGGAAAAGGTGGTGCCGGACGACTACTGGCCCCTGCCCACGTACCGCGACATGCTATTCGTGAAGTAGCGCGGATCGGGATCATCGATGCAGGAGAGGGCCGCCCGCGAGGGCGGCCCTCCTTTTTGCACGCGGAGCCGCGGGGAATCATACGGATCGCGGAGGATCATTCTGGAATCCGCCCCCGACAGGCCGTCATCCCCGATCGGCCGCAATAGAAAGTCGTCAGGGGAAGGCGGGCAGCGCTGGATGGATGGGCGTGCGACGGCCGGAGGCGGACCGGATGGGATCGGCAGGATGCAGGCGTCCCCTGGTAAAGAGAATGCTGCCGGCGAAGGGACGGGATCCGCATTTTTTCTGGATGGGCACGGATCTAGGTGGCGCGGCGCATGCCCCGCCGGGGCACATCACACCCGATTGCGATCTTTAAAAGGCCGCCCCGGCTGGACGGGGGCCAACAGTGTGAAGACGGCCGCGTCATCAACCGGATGAGGAAGACGGTGTCGAAAGCACGAACTCGGGCTGGAAGTTCGTGCCAGAACTTCTGTTTTTGAGATCTGATAGAACAACGAGGCGCGGAAGGACATCTCCCCCCGCGCCGCGTTCGTTTCTTCCGCGGCTCCGTGCGAAGGTCGTCTCAGCCCTGCGGCTCGCGGACCTCGACGTCCACCTGGAACCAGTCCTTGAACCCCATGGCCAGCTCCGGGCCGGCGTAGCGAAGGACGCCGCGGTGCCACCAGGGGCCGTCCTCCGGGCCCACCTGCACCCCGGGCTGCAGCAGCGCCCGGAACTGGGCGTCGATCTCGGCCACCTGCGCGGGCAGGTCGGGGTCGGCGCCTTCGTCCAGCGTGGCCTGCAGGCGGTCGCGCACGGACAGGTCGTTGTGGTATTCGTACGCGTTCCACGCGTAGCCCGCCTCGCACGCGCGCACAAAGTCGCGCCACTCGTCCAGCAGCGTCTCGGTGCGCTCGTGGAGCGCTTCCTCGTGCGTGTTCATCGGCCGGTCGGGGCTGAGGCTCGCGCCCCCGCCGGGGTCGGGCGGGCGGCGTGAATCAAATCTAACACGCTCGCACGTTGAATGCCGCCCCCGCGGGGGGACGCCGCTCGTTGCCGCGCGCGCCCGCCGGTGCCATCTTGGCCCCGTGGCGCCCGGAACCGGGTTTCCGTCCCGCCGCCATCGTATCGAAAGAACATTCCAAGGAGCGGATCCATGGCCGAAGGGCTTCTGCCGGTGGGAAGCGAGGCGCCGGTGTTCACGGCGCAGACCACGGACGGCGAGCGGGTGTCGCTGCCGGATTTTCGCGGCACGCAGTCCGTGGTGCTGATGTTCTATCCCATGGACGACACGCCGGGATGCACGAAGCAGATGTGCCTGGCGCGCGACGAGGGGGCCCGGTACACCGAGGCCGGCGTGGCGCGCTTCGGGGTGAACCCGGGAAGCCTGGAAAGCCACGTGCAGTTCCGCGACAAGTATTCGCTGGACTTTCCGCTGATCGTGGATCAGGACGCGGAGATCGCCTCCGCGTACGGCGTGCTGACGGACCGGGGCGTGGCGCGCGCCACCTACCTGATCGACCGCGACGGCCGCATCGCCTACGCGCAGCCGGGAACGCACGGCGCCGACGAGGTGCTGGGGGCGCTCCGTGGCTGAGGCGCGCGGCGCGGGCGAGGTCACCGTCCGCTCGTTCACCGGCGGCGTCTTCGCCGAGAACACCTACCTGGTCGCCTGCGCGCGCACCGGCGCCGGCATCCTGGTGGATCCCGGCGCGGCGGCGGCGGAGGCGGTGGCCGCGGCGCGCGCGGCGGGCGTCGCCATCGAGAAAATCGTGCTGACGCACGCGCACCTGGATCACGTGGAGGGCATCCCCGCCGCCCGGCGCGCACTGCCGGACGCGCCCGTCCTGCTGCACCCCGCCGACCGGCAGCTGTACGAGGCGGCCCCCTTGCAGGCGCAGATGTTCGGGGTGCCGCTGCAGCCGCTGCCGCCCGTGGACGGCGAGCTGGTGGTGGGGGAGGCGGTGCGCTTCGGCGACTGCGCGCTGCAGATCCGGTTCGCGCCGGGGCACGCGCCGGGGCACGTGATCCTGGTGGGCGACGGTGTGGCGCTGGTGGGCGACGTGATCTTCGCCGGTTCCATCGGCCGCACGGACCTGCCCGGGGGCGACTTCGCCACGCTGATGCGCTCCATCCGCGAGCAGGTGCTCACGTTGCCGGACGAGACCACGCTGCACACGGGGCACGGGCCCGACACCACGGTGAGGCACGAGCGCGTCAGCAATCCGTTCGTCACCGGCGTGTACGGCGGCGGCGGATTCGCATGATCCCGGCGGCGGCACGGAACGGCGCGGAGCCGGGGGATGGAACTTTCTGCCGCGGCTCCGCGTTTGTGCGTGCGGCGCTCCCGCCCCTGCCGCTCCCCCGAACCGCTGGACGGATGAACACTCGCGGATGGATCGCGCTGGCCGCGATGCTCCTGCTGGCCCCCGGCCTTCGCGCGCAGACGGCGGACGCAGACACCGCCGCCGCCGGCCCCGCCCTGGCCGACACGGCCGCGGCCGACCCGGTGCGCGGCTTTGTCCACGAGCTGGCGGACCCGCTGGCGCTGTCGAACGCGCTGGTGCTGGGGCTGTACGACCACGTGCGCACCCGGCCGTACGAGTGGGGCGGGGGACTGGACGCGCTGACGCAGCGCATCGCCTCGCGTGCGGGGGGGCACGTGATCGGCACGTCGGTGCGGCATGGGCTGGCGGCGGCGCTGGGGCGCTCGACCGAGTTCGAGCCGTGCCGCGGCTGCGCCAGCGCCGAGGACCGCGTGGCCCACGCGCTGGTGGAAACCTTTACGGACCGGGACGCCGCCGGCCGCCGGGTGATCTCCGAACCCTACCTTGCCGGCACCTACGCCGGCGCCCTCGCCCCCGCCCTGTGGCACCCGGACAGCACCCTGGCCGACGGGCTCAAGGCGGGTACCTGGTCCCTCCTCTTCACCGCCGCCGGGCGCGTGCTGTTCGCGCTGGTGGAGCCGCTGGCTGTGGGAGAGGGGGAGGGGCGGTAGGGCGGGGGGCGGACCACGGCGGACGGGGCGGGACCGGCGCCATGGGCGGGCGCCACCGGCGCCGCCACGGGCGCCCACCGGCGCCCACCGGCGCCCACCGGCGCCCACGGGCTGAAGCCCGCGGCTGGGACTGCCATAAGCCCCGTCTCGGCTCGTTACACTCGCCGAACGGGGCTTCAACCGCTCGGGTGCGCCGGGCCCGTGCGTTCCGCCGCTGGCGTGTCAATGCAAGGAACACCGCTCCAGCAGGCTTCTTCGTGCGGCGGCGGATTCCGTTGACGCTCTCCGGCCGCGCGCCTATCTTCGCCCCTCTTTTTCCACCCGCCGCGGGCCCGGAGTTGAGCACACACGCGCGCATCGCCGTCCTCGCCAGCGGCGGGGGAAGCAACCTGCAGGCGCTGATCGACCGCCTGAACGCGGACCCGCAGGCGCCCGCGCGCGTGGAACTGGTGGTGGGCTCGCGGGCGGGGATCGGCGCCGTTCAGCGGGCGGAGCGCGCGGGCATTCCCGCGATGGCGCTGGACGCGCGGACGCTGGCGCCGGAGGCGTTCTGCGCCGGGCTGGCGGAGGCGCTGCAGTCGCACGGCATCGACCTGATCGTCCTTGCGGGGTGGCTGCAGCTGGTGCCGGCGGAGGTGGTGCGCCGCTTTCAGGGGCGGATGATCAACGTGCATCCCGCGCTCCTTCCCGCGTTCGGGGGACGCGGGATGTACGGCATGCGGGTGCACCGCGCGGTGCTGGAGTCCGGGGTCCGCGTCACCGGCGCGACGGTGCACTTCGTGGACGAGGCGTACGACCAGGGGGCGGTGATCGCGCAGTGGCCCGTCCCCGTGCTCCCGGGTGACACGCCGGAATCCCTGGCCGCGCGCGTGCTCGCCGTGGAGCACCGCATCCTCCCCCTCGCGGTGGAAGCGCTGGCGCGGGAGCCGGCTGTGCCCGTGTGGATCCAGGGGGAGCCGCTCGCCTTCGACCTGGTCTCCGCCCCGGCCCCCGCGGACGCGTCCATCCGCCGGACCCTGCGCCTGGCCCCGGGCGCCGCCGGTGCGCCTGGCGATCCCCGCCGCGACTGAATCGCCCGCTCGAAACTCGCCGCAAGCGCCTCGTCCGCTGCGGTGAGCGAATGACGTTCTCCCTCTCCGCGAGGAAGGAGCGGGGAGGGGCCGGGGGCGGGGCCCTCGCCGGGGGACGGGCGGACGTCCAGCCGCGGGAGCGAGTGAAGTTCGCCGCTGGAAAGGCGCAAAGTCCGCCTGCGTGGACTGCATGGGCGAGGGCGGCGCGCGTGAGTTCGGCCGCGGCGCACGCGGCCGGATGCAGCTGGATCTACATCGGAATGGACCAATGCCTCGCGCACTGCTGAGCGTATCGGACAAGACGGGCGTCGTGGAGCTTGCCCGTGAGCTGCACGGGCGCGGCTGGACGCTGCTTTCCACGGGGGGCACCGCGCGCACGCTGCGCGACGCCGGGCTCGCCGTCACGGAAGTGAGCGAGGTCACCGGCCATCCGGAGATGATGGAGGGGCGGGTGAAGACGCTGCACCCCGCCGTGCACGCCGGCCTCCTCGGCCGCCGCGACAACGCGCAGGACGTGGCGCAGATGGCGGCGCACGGGTACGAGGCCATCGACTTGGTCGCCGTGAACCTGTACCCGTTCCGCGAAACGGTCGCGCGGCCCGGCGCCAGCCTGGCGGAGGCGATCGAGAACATCGACATCGGCGGCCCGTCCATGCTGCGCTCCGCGGCCAAGCACCACGCCAGCGTCTGGGTGGTCGTGGATCCGGCGGACTACTCGACGGTGCTGGCGGCGATGGACTCCGGGGATGAGGAGCGCGCGCTCACCATCCGGCGGCGGCTGGCGGCAAAGGTCTACGCGCACACGTCCGAGTACGACGGCGCCATCGCCGGCTACCTGTCGCGCGCGCTGGAGGGCGGGGAAGCGGGTGGACCCACGGAATTCCCACGCAGCGTCACCGTCTCGCTGCGGAAGGTGCAGGACCTTCGCTACGGCGAGAACCCCGACCAGCCCGCCGCCTTCTACCGCGACGAGGCGGCGTCCGGCGGGCTGCCGGCGCTGCGGCAGCTGCACGGCAAGGAGCTGTCGTTCATCAACCTGCTGGACGTGGAGGGCGCGCTGCAGGCCGTAAGCGCGTGGGAGGGGAGTGGGCTGGCTGCATGCGCCATCGTCAAGCACACCACACCGTGCGGCATCGCCGTGGGCGCGGACGCGGCGGAGGCGTATCAGAAGGCGCTCTCGACGGACCCGGTGAGCGCGTTCGGCTGCGTGATCGCGTTCAACGTGCCGGTTTCGGAAGAGGCGGCGGTGCTGATGCGTCCGAACTACGTGGAAGTGATCGCCGCGCCGTCGTTCGCGGACGCGGCGCTGCGGCTGCTGGCGGAGAAAAAGAACCTGCGCCTGCTGGAGCTCCCCTCGCTCGCGGGGGCTGACGATGGCCTGGACTGGAAGCGCGTCCGCGGCGGGTTCGTGGCCCAGCGGCGGCCCTCCGCGCAGTTTCCGGAGGATGGATGGCGTACCGTCACGCAGCGCCAGCCGTCACCGGAGGAGATGGACGACCTGCGCTTCGCCTGGCGCGCCGTGGCGCCGGTGAAGAGCAACGCGATCGTGCTGGCGCGCGGGGGGATGGCGGTGGGCATCGGCGCGGGGCAGATGAGCCGCGTGGACAGCTCGCGGATCGCGGTGATGAAGGCGCGCGACAACGGGTTCGACCTGGCGGGGGCGGCGCTGGCGTCGGACGCGTTCTTTCCGTTCCGGGACGGGGTGGATGCGGCGGCGCAGGCCGGGGTGCGCGCGATCATTCAGCCCGGCGGCTCGGTCCGCGACGACGAGGTGATCGCCGCCGCCGACGAGCACGGCATCGCGATGGTGTTCACCGGGCGGCGGCTGTTCCGGCACTGAGGCGGGTTTCGGCCCGCGGGTTGAAACCCGCGGCTGGAACTGCCATAAGCCCGGTCTCGGCTCGGTACACTCGCCGAACCGGGCTTCACCTGCTCCGGGCGCACAGGTCCTCCGCGGACCACACGAGACGGGGTTGAAGCCCGGTTCGGCGAGGAACGAGCCGGGACCGGGCTTGTCGCCTTCCCAGCAGCGGCTTCACCCGCTCATCACGGGCTGGGCCAGGGCGAAGCCCTTACTCCCGCACTTTCGCACTTTCGCACTTTCGCACTCACGCACTCACGCACTCACGCACTCACGCACTCACGCACTTTCGAGTTGACTCCGCCCCCGCGCGCGCCTACCTTGCCGCGCCCCTGAAACCACGCGCCGCAGTTCGTTGCTTCCGCCCCGCGCGGCGGCGAGGAACGTGCGGCGCGGCGCGTGAAGTGACGCGCCGGCCGCGGCCGGCCTGTACCGATCGAGGAACGCGGCGTGCGCGGACTGATCTTTGATCCCTTCGCGGGGATCAGCGGCGACATGACCGTCGCCGCGCTGCTGGACCTGGGCTTGCCGCTGGAATGGCTGCGCTCCTTCGTGGCCGGGCTGGACCTGGGCGACATCCGCGTGGACGCGGAGCGCGTGGACCGCAAGGGGATCGCCTGCACGCGGCTGGTGCTGGGGCTGCCGCACGAGCACGCGCACCGGCACCTGCACCACGTGGTCCGCATCATCGAGGGCACCGGCGTGGCCTCCGAAGTGCGGGACCGCGCCGTACACGCGTTCACGCTACTTGCGGAATGCGAGGCGGCGGTGCACGGTACGACGGTGGAGAAGGTGCACTTTCACGAGGTGGGCGCGCTGGACGCCATCGTGGACGTGCTGAGCGCCGTGGCCGGGTGTCACGAGCTGGGCGCGGTCTCGTTCTACACACGGCCCGTGGCGCTGGGGCGCGGGTGGGTGGACATGGCGCACGGGCACTTTCCCGTCCCCCCGCCCGCGGTGCTCAAGCTGCTGCAGGGCGTGTCCGTCCGCGACCCGGAGTTCGAGGGCGAGTGCACCACGCCCACGGGCGCCGCGCTCATACAGGCGCTCACCGGCGGCGCGCCGCCCCCGGCCACGGACACGCCGGTGGCCAGCGGCTTCGGCGCGGGGACGCGCGACCCGCAGGACCGGCCCAACTGCCTGCGGCTGGTGCTGATCGAGCCGCAGGGCGGGGCCGACGAGGGCATCGTCGTCGTTCAGTGCGACGTGGACGACCTTACGCCCGAGTACGTGCCCACCCTGCTTCAGGCGGTGCTGGACGCCGGCGCCGCGGACTGCAGCGCGCAGCCGCTGGTGATGAAGAAGGGCCGGCCGGGGGTGCGGATCGAGGCGCTGGCCAGCCCCGAGCGGCTGGAGGCGGTGAGCGCCGCGCTGTTTCGCGGCGGGTCCACCATCGGCCTGCGCTTCTGGGCCGCGGGGCGGCGGGTGCTGCCGCGGCGGATGGAGACGGTGGCGTGGCGGGGCGAGGAGATCCGCGTAAAGCGCAGCGCCCTTCCCGGCGGGGGCGAGCGGGCCAAGCCCGAGTTCGACGACGTGGCCCGCGCGGCCGCCCGGCTGGGGATGACGCCGCTGGAGGCGTACCGCGCGCTTCTGGCGGACGGGGTGGCGCGCGAAGGGCGGTAGCCGCGGCCGCTTGCGCCGGCGGGTGTTCGGCCGTTCCCCGGCGGCGGGGAGCGTGATCCTTTTTTCAACCTTACGGAGGATGCTGATGAAGATCGATCGTGGCCTGCTCGGCACGCTGGCCGTGGCGGCCCTGGGCGCCGCGTGTGCCAGCGCCGGCGGCGCGGGCGCTGGCGCTGGCGGAGGGCCGCGCGTCACCGTGCAGCCGCCCAGCGTGAACTGCGGCGGCGTTCCCCTTGCCACCAACGCGATCGCCGACTCGGCGGCGGGGACCCTGGCGCTGATCCAGACGGTGGCGGACAGCGCGCAACCCATGCAGTACGCGCTTGCGCGCCAGCAGGCCGGCCGCGCCATCGCCGCGGCCCCGGACAACGCATACGGCTACTACCTGGCCGGCCAGGCGGCCATCGGCACGGCCGACTACGCGGACGCCGACGCGCAGTTCCGCCGCGCGGTGGAGCTGTGCCCGGAGCTGGGCGAGTACGACGTGGACCGCCTGCGCCGCGGCTCGGCGGCGCTGTCGGTGGAGCGCGGAAGCGCGCTCATCCAGGCCGCCGACACGGCGGGCGGCATCGCCGCCTACCAGACGGCGCTCAGCCTGGACCCCACCAACTACCCGGCGGAGTTCTACCTGGGGCTGGTGAACTTCCAGCGGCAGAACACGGACGAGGCGGTGCGCCACTGGCGCCGCGTGGTGCAGATCATCGACGAGCTCCCCGCCGATACGTCGGCGGAGGTGATGGAGGGGCGCACCGAGACGCGCGGCAACACGCTGAACGCGCTGGTGCTGGCCAGCGCCCAGTACCTGAACCGGCAGCAGTCGGCCCAGGCCGTGGAGCTGCTGGCGGAGCTCACGCGCCTTCTGCCCAACAACCCCGAGGCGTGGTACAACTACGCGCTTGCGCTCAACAACCTGCAGCGCTACAACGAGCTGGTGCCGGTGGCGCGGCGGGCGACGGAAGTCGCCCCGCTCAGCTACGGGGCGTGGATCCTGTACTACAACGCGTTCGCCGGACAGTCGCAGGCAGCCACCCAGGCCGGGCAGACGGCGCAGGCGGGCGAGCTGGGCCGCCAGGCGCGCCAGGTAAGCCAGCGCAGCGAGTCGCTGCCGGTACAGCTGGAGGGGATCACCATCGACGTGGAGGCCGAGAACACGCTGGTGCGCGGCACCGCCGTGGGCAGCGGGCCCACCGCGCCGGTGCAGGTGGAGTTCACGCTCCACGGCGCGGACGCCGAGCTGGGCCGGGGCACGGTCACCATCACCCCGCCCGCGCGCGACCAGCAGTCCCAGTTCGAACTCACCATCCCGAACGCCGCGCCCGTCCTGGGCGTCACCTACCGCGTCGTCGGCGGCTGACGAACGGCGGTTGTGGGGATGGATGAACGGCGGGGCGGGGGATCGGCATCCCTCGCCCCGCCGGTCTTTTCTCCGTGGAGAAGCCCGGGAGCGAATGGAGCCGGCGTCCGGAGCATGCGGGCGCCTTGCCCGCGCGCGGCCCCGGGCCTAAGCTTCGCGCCGCGAGCCGGTCCGCACGCGCGCCTCGCGTCCGGCGCCGCACACGCCCCGCCGCGCTCCCATGCCGCTCTACGACCTGCTTCGTCCGCTCCTCTTTTCGCTCCCGCCCGAGCCGGCGCACCGCGCGGCGAGCGCGGCGCTGCACGCGGCCATGCTCACGCCCCCGCAGCGCGCCGCCGCACGTGCGCTGCTGCAGGTGCGGGACCCGGCGCTGGCCGTGGAGCGCTTCGGCATCCGCTTTCCCAATCCTGTGGGGATGGCGGCGGGGTTCGACAAGGCGGGCGGCTCGTTCAACGCGCTGGGGGCGCTGGGCTTCGGGTTCGTGGAGATCGGCACCGTGACGGCGCTGGCGCAGCCCGGGAACCCGGCGCCGCGCCTCTTTCGCCTTCCCGCGGACGCGGCCCTCCTCAACCGGATGGGCTTCAACAACCCCGGCGCCGACGCGGTGGCGGCGCGGCTGCGGCGCACGCCGGTCGAGCCGGTGCTGGGCATCAACCTGGGCAAGAGCAAGGCGGCGCCGCTGGAGGACGCCGCCGCCGACTACCTGCGCACGCTCGAGCTGCTGGAGCCGTTCGCCGCCTACCTGGCCGTCAACGTAAGCTCGCCCAACACGCCGGGGCTGCGGCAGCTGCAGGACGCCGCGCCGCTCCGCGAGCTGCTGCGCGCCCTGCGCCTCCGCGCGGCGCAGCTCGCCTCCGCGCGGGGGGGAGCTGCCAGGCCCCTGCTGCTGAAGATCGCCCCCGACCTCACCGACCCGCAGGTGGAAGAGGCGGCCGCGATCGCGCTGGAGGAGGGGCTCGCCGGGGTGATCGCGACGAACACGACCGTCTCGCGCGCGGGGCTGCGCACCCCGGCGGCGCAGGTGGAGCGGCTGGGCGCGGGCGGCATCAGCGGCGCCCCCGTGCACCGGCGCGCCGTGGAGGTGGTCTCGCTGGTCTACCGCACCACGGGCGGACGGCTGCCGGTGGTGGGCGTGGGCGGCATCTTCGGCGCGGACGACGCGTGGCGGATGGTGCGCGCCGGGGCGGGGCTGGTGCAGGTGTGGACGGGGTTCATCTACCGCGGCTTCGGGATCGCGCGGGAGATCAACCGCGGGCTGCTGCACCGGCTGCGCCGCGAAGGGATGCGGTCGCTGGACCAAGCCGTGGGGGCGGCGCACCGATGATCCCCAGCGTGCGCACCGCCCGCTTTCTGCGCGCCTACCTGCGCGGCGGCGCCGGCCCGGTTCGCGAGGAAGAGACGCACCTCGAGGTGGGGGGTGAGCGGCGCGAGGCCACGCTGTACCTGCCGCACCGCCCCCGCCCGGCGCCCGGCTGGGTGGTGCTGCACGGGCTGACCGTCCCCGGCCGCCGCCACCGGGCGATGACGCGCTTCGTGCGCTCGCTGGCGGCCTCGGGCGCAGCGGTGCTGGTGCCGGACGTCCCCGCCTGGCGCGAGCTGCGCCTGGACCTGGACGCGGCGCGCGCGAGCATCGTCGCGGGCGCGCGGCACCTGGCGGGGCGGCCGGAGGTGCGGCCGGGCGGCGTGGGCGCGGTGGGCTTTTCCTTCGGCGCCACGCACGCCCTGATGGCCGCCGCGGACCCCGAGGTGCAGCGAGACGTGCGCGCGGTGGTTTCGTTCGGCGGATACTGCGACGTGCGCCGGATGGTGCGGTGCACCTTCACGGGCGAGCACGAGTGGGACGGGGAGGGGCACGCCATCGACCCGGACCCGTACGGCCGGTGGATCCTGGCGGCCAACTTCCTTACGCAGGTCCCCGGTTTCGAGGGGATGGAGGACGTCCGCGCCGCCGCGCACGCGCTGGCGCTGGAGGCGGGGCGCCGGGGCGTGATGGCGTGGGAGGCGGAGTTCGACGCGCTGAAGCGCGAGCTCCGCGCCGGCCTTTCTCCCGCGGGAGCGGAGGTGTGGGATCTGCTGGCCCCGCCGACGGGGACGGTTCCGGCGGACCTGGAGGCGGCCCGCCGGCTGGCGGATGCCATGGCGGAGGCGATGCTGCAGCGCTTTCCCGGGCTGGACCCGCGGCCGCACCTGCCGGCGCTGCGCGGGCGCATCATCCTCTCCCACGGCCGGGCGGACCGGCTGATCCCCTACACCGAGACGCTGCGGCTGCAGACGCTGCTCCCGCCGGGGGCGCGCCCGTCCGTCACCATCACCGGCCTGTTCGCCCACTCCGCGCACGCGGGCTGGATGCACCCGCTGGAGCGCGCCCGCGAATCCGCCCAGTTCATCCGCTTGATGAACGACGCGCTCTCCGCGGTGTGATCAGCGGTTGGTCGCCGCCTCAGCCAGCTCGGAAGGCCTTCGGGACGGATGACGAGTGGCCAGGCGTAAGCGGTCACCCAGAGAACGCTCGATCTCATCCAGGGCATCGTCCAGAGCCGCCGCGTGCGGATTGCGCCGGTGCGCCTCGGAACCCGGAGGAGTTCGCTGCGTTGCTCTTCACTCATCGGAAGCCGCTCGGGGCGCAGTGCCGCTTCGGCAGCCACTGTGGCCCAAAGGTCCTCCACGAGCTGGATTCGCTCGGCAAGGCTCAGCTGCAGCAGATCGGATACAGTGATGGTGTCCATGCCGAAGCATGATTTCCGAATCGTAGCGGCAGACGACCCCTGTCGTGGACCCATCACCGCCCGCGGCCCGTCAGCCGACGCACAACGGCCGCCGGGGGCGCGAACCCCCGGCGGCCGTGCGTGTCCCGGTCAGGAACGCGCCCTCAGCAGGCGTATTCTTCGCAGGTAGCGACGATGCACGGGATGCTGCAGTCACGCTCGGTGCAGTCCAGGAGCGCGGCGCCGAAGCGGTCCTCTCCCGCCGTAAACGTCTCCACCTTGAGCTCCGACACGTCGAGCTTCATCTTGCCCATCTCTGCCTCACTGTAACGGGGTTCAACGCCGGTGCGGGCCGAACGCGGCCCGATCCACGTTCCCGGTACACGTCAAAAGTCATGCTACCCTGGCACCAGCCACCCGGCGCATCCGATAGCCGGCGGGCGCAAATCGTTCCCCGGACGGCACATGCAAACAGATGTAATTCTCTGGCGGTGGATGGACCGCCCGGGCCACGAAGCCGCTCGCGTGGAGCGGGTAGAGGCGGAGTGGCACCTGGCGGGCACCTGCGCCTTCGCGAACGAGGGCGACGCGTGCGGGCTGAACTACCGGGTGGTGTGCGACGGCGCGTGGCGGACGGTGCGGGCGCGCGTGGAGGGGTGGATCGGCGCACGGACGGTGGCGTGCGAGATCACGGTGGATGCGGATGGCCGGTGGCGGCTGAACGGCGACGAGGTGCCGGCGGTGGCCGGGTGCGTGGACCTGGACCTGAACTTCTCGCCATCCACCAACCTGCTTCCCATCCGCCGCCTGGGACTGGAGATCGGAGAAGAGGCGGCCGTGAGCGCGGCGTGGCTGCGTTTCCCCAGCTTTGAGCTGGAGCGGCTGGAGCAGGCGTACCGCCGCACAGGCGATCTGTCGTACCGGTACGAGAGCGCGGGCCGCGCGTTCGTCCGCGAGCTCCAGGTGAACGCTGCCGGGCTCGTCACGCGCTACCCGGACTTCTGGGAAGCCGTCGGATGAGCGGCGCGCGCGATGACCGGCTGCGCTTCATCCTGATCTTCGTCGCGCTGTACGGCTGTATCCTCTTCCTCAACCGCCCCGATCCCACGCGCACGCAGATGGCCTTCCGCTTCGCGCTGATCGCGATCGGGATCGCGGGGCTGGTGTGGCTGCACGTCCGGACCCGGAGGAGGTAGCCGGGGGGCGCGCGGCACTTCGTTCAGGGGGTGCTGCCAAACGTCTTCACCGCGTGAAGACCGCCAGGAGTCATCCTGAGTCATCCGGCGCTGCGCGGACGCGTGTGGGGATGAAAGCGCAGTTCAACCTCCCCCAGGGGTTTTTGGGGGAGGTGCGAGCCTGAGCGAGCGGAGGGGGCGCGGCAGGGAGCCCGCCACACCTGCTGAACGCCCGGCCCGCCATGGCCCCTGCAGAGGCAAGCGCCTGTGTGGCGGCCCCCTCAGGATGCCTGGGGGGCTCCTGGGACTGGCTTCATACCAGCAGTCAGTGCGCGTCCGGGTCCTCGATCAGGTAGATGGGGGCAAGGGCCTGCTTCGTTTCGCCGACGGCGAGCTCGAACTCGTAGGCGCCGGCGCGGGGAAAGATCAGCTGGTCGATGGGGATGGCCATCTGCGTGCGCGCCGGGCGGTGGACGGCGTACTGGTCCTCCACCTGGGTCTGCGCGTTGATTGTGAGCACCGGGGCGCGGTCCGGGTCCAGCAGGTTGACCGTGAAGTCGATGGAGCCGCGCTCGGTGGCGTCCCACTCGATGGTGGTCACCAGCGTGAGCCCCTCCTGCCGGGCGGGAAAGCCGCGCGCGTACAGCTCGTGGAAAATGCCGTGCGCGTCCATGCGCCCGTCGTTGCGCAGCTGGGCGTCTTCGGCGATGACGGAGTAGAGAACTTTCACGGAAGAGCAGGTTCAAGGGTCAAGGATCAAGTGCCGAGTACCTGGTACCCGAGTACCTACAATGGACCGGGCACTTCGCAGCTGCCCACTCGGCACTCGGCACTCGGCACTCGGCACTGGGCACTACCTACTGCCGTCCAGCCGTACCCGCACCGCCTCCGCGTGCCCGAACAGTCCTTCGGACTCCGCCAGCCGGATCACGTCGGGCGCGTCGCGGCGAAGGCGGGCGGGGGACAGGCCGATCAGGCTGGTGCGCTTCACGAAGTCGTACACGCCCAGCGGGCTGGCGAAGCGCGCCGTGCCGCCCGTGGGGAGCACGTGGTTGGGGCCGGCGAAGTAGT
>JAHWJJ010000011.1 GCA_019348475.1 Gemmatimonadota bacterium
CGGCAGCCGCCCGGCCACCGTCCAAACCGTATAAATCCAGTAGCGTTACACTCTCAAACACCAAACTCCGCGCCGTTGCTGGCGTTTCACCCACCCGCTGACACTGTTGCTGCCACATGGGCTCAGGCGCTCCTCAGTGTACGGTCATCGGGGTAGAAGATGGATTCGGCGCTGACGGCCGCCGCCACCGCGTAGTGCTCGTAGTTCTGTTCCGTGGTCAAAATGCTGGCGTGGCCGAGGGAGAACTTCAGCTGGTGCAGGGTGCCGCCGCCCTCCAGAAACAGCCGGGCGTAGGTGTGCCGCAACATGTGGGCGGCCTCCCCTGGCCGCTTGATCCCCGCGGCCTCCAGGATGCGGGAAACGAAGAACGCCACCTCGCGCCCGTACAGCGGCGCGCCGTCCGGCCCGCCCAGGATCAGCCCGCGTGCGTCCGGCTGGTGCCACTCCCACCACGTCGGCAGCACGACCGTGAACCGCTCCCGGCCCCCCTTCAGCGTGGTCAGCCGCATTTCGCGCTGATTCGCCTGCTCGATGACGTGGATGCGCCGCGAGCGGGGATACAGGATGTTTTCCCACCGCGCCGCGAACAGCTCACCCAGCCGCAGGCCGGTGGCCAGCCCCAGCTCCACCGCCAGCCGGTAGGAGAACGGGCGGCGCTCCAGCAGGTCCACCTCGTCAGCCTCCTTGCGCACCGCGGCGATCTCCTCGTCGGTCCAGGCGGTCTTCGCCTGGCGGTTGTGCCGCGCCTCGCGGCTGGCCAGCACCACCCCGTCCGCGGCGGTACTGCCGTGCGCGCGCAGGAACTGCTGCATCTTCGTGAGCCAGAGAACGCACGTCTTCAGCGCGTACCCCTCGTCCAGCATCCGCCGGAAGTGGTCGCCGAGCGTGGTGCCTACGCGCTGCTCGCCCGGCTTCGGCTCGCCCCGGACGTGGGAGATCAGCGCGTCCTTGCCGTACCAGGCCAGCAGGCGCCGGAGCGCGGTTTGGTCGCCGTTCAGCGTGTTGAGGGCGAGCCCCTGACGACCGCGCTCCAGCAGGTACGCGTCGACCGCGGGGCCCAGCGGTCGCGCGAGGGGGTGCGCATCGGCGTCAACGATCCCCAGGCTGGCGCGCACGGCCTTGTTCTCCCACGCCGCCCGGTACGCCGCTTCCCAGGTGCGCGCGATCAGCTCCGACTGCGTGGGCTCGCCCACCTCCCCGCCGGGCGTCCACCCGGGCGCCTTCGGGTCGCGCAGTAGCACGCGGCCCTTACCGATCCACCGGAAGTCCGCGCCGAACTCCCCTCGCGGGTTACGGTAGAGCCTGGAGCCGTCGAGGTGCGGTTGCCGCCTGCTGCTTCTCCGGGTGCCTCTTGCTGCGCGGGCCATGGTTTCCCCTGCGGTCAGAGAGTCGGGTTTCGTTCGCCGGCACCGTCGCCTTCGGTGGTGCGCTACTGCGCTTTCGCAGTTCGTCGTGGACGGCCTCGCACCACTCGCGCGGGAGCCGCCAGACCTTCCCGTCGCGCACCGGCGGATCCACGCCGGGGAAGCGGGGGTCGTGCTCGTACTCGCGCGCCCAGCGTGCCCAATCCGTGTGCGCCCAGCCGAACGTGCGCGCTGCGACGCGGGTGGTGATGGTGGCCTGCCCCTGCGGCGTGCCCGCGAGCGCCTGCACCAGCGCGCCCGCGGGGATGCCTACCTGCACGATGGTATCCGGGTGCAGCCGGGCGAGGATCGCGGCGTCGAGGATCATGCTGTCCCCCTGGGGCGGAAGACGAGCACCACGCAGGCGAACGGTGCGTTCCACCGCGCGCCGACGAACTTGACGCGGCCGGGGACCCAGCGGACTTCACACCACCGGCGCGGGCGGTTTCGGTGCGCGTTCCACACCCATGCACGCCACCACGGCTGTTCTACCCGTGCCGGAACCAGCACCACCACCAGCGCCCCGCGCCGCCGCGACTCCAGCACGGCCTTGCCGACCCAGCGGTACAGCGCGTCCATGCCGTAGCCCGGCGGGTTTAGCCAAACCACCTCGTTCGTCCACGGCTGCGCGGCGCCATCTTCGGCAGCGGTGAAGAATCGCGCGCACTTCGCGTTTTCCGGTGTTGCGGCAGCGTCGAGCGTGAACCCGAACTCCGCATTCAGGGGGTCGAATACCCTGGCGGGCGTACCGTATTCCACCGTGGCCGGCGGCTTCAGGGCGCGGGTGATCACGACACCCCCAGCGTGTCGATGTCCCCGCGCGCCCACGCCAGCGCCCCGCGCGAGAGCGGGACGCGCGTATTGTCAATTCGCGCGGAACTAACAGCACGTTGACAGTTGGCCCGCTCCCGCTCGTACGCAGCGGCCTGCGCGTCGATCGGCCAGCCCCAGCGGTCGCACGCGGCGCGGCCTCGCGGGGTGCGGAGCAGGGCGAGCAGGTTACGCATACTGCTCCGCGAAACGCCGCGCCTCGGTTACAAGACGGCGGTCGGTGATGTGGCCTTCGATGCAGCGGCGATGCTCCCGACCACCCGCCACAAAGCACAGATAAGAGAACCGGTTGTCGGACCACACTCCCACCACGCCCCGGGTCGTGACGACAAACCGGCAGTGTGCCGACGACCCCTCCATCCGCTGATACGGAGACTGGCCGTGGTCGCTTCGTTTCAGTCCCATCATCCACCTACCGTGCTCAGGGTGTGCACGACGCTGCATCCACGCTCCTCGTCCAACTCCACCGACACCGCCACGTCCACCGCCTGCTCCACGTCCGCGTGGTGGCTCACAAGGATCACCTGCGCGAACATCCCCCGGAGCCGCCGCGCCACCAGGTCCCGGATGTTCCTGCGCCGCTGCTCGTCCTGGCTGCCGAAAGGCTCGTCCAGGATCAGGCATTCCAGCGGGCGGCCGGCGCGCTGGGCGATCATGTAGCTGGTGGCCAGCCGCAGGGCGATGGCCACCACGTCCTCCTCGCCTCCACTGATCACGTCCACCGCCACGCCGCCGCGGTGCAGCGTCACGCCAAACCCCTCGTCGATGCTCGCCGACTCGTACCGGCCATCCGTCAGCGTCGAGACGAACCCGCTCACCAGTTCCTCCAGCTCGGGCCGGATGCCGGCCACCTGGGCGGCGCGGAACGCGTCCAGCCGCTCCGATGCCAGCGTGGCCACGCGCAGCTGCTCGGTGGCCTCCGCCAGCGCGGCCGCACGCGTGTCGTGGTCCTCCAGCGCGGCCGTGGCGCGGGCCTTCCGGTCCTCCGCGGCGTTCAGGGCCACGTCCGCCCGGGCGAGGGCCGTACGGGCATCCTCGCGCGCCTGGCGGGCGTTCTCGGCCGCCTGCGCGATCTCCGCGTGCTCGCCGGGGTTGAACGCAAGCGCCGCCAGCGCCTGCTCTGCCCGTGCGGTCCGCAGCCGGTGCACCTCCACGGAGGCGCGCACCACGTCCAGCGCCTGCTGCGCCTCGCTCAACCTCCCGGCGCGCCCGCGATCCTCCGCTACGGCGCGGTCCAGGTCCTCCAGCGCAGCGATCTCGCCGCGCACGGTCGCGAGGCGGGCGGGGTCGGGGGTCACCGTCCCCATCTGCGCCAGCCGCTGCTCCAGCGTCTGGATGCGAACGGTGGCCTCACCGCGTGTGGCGGCGGCGCTCTGGGCTTCCCGTTGTCGCTGGCGCTGTTCCTCCACGCGGGCGTTGGCCTCGTCCACTGCAGCACGGTCCTCCGTCTCCGTGGGCGACGGTGCTGACAGCTTCTCGGCCTTCTCTTTCTCCGTTTGCAGCTCCGCAATCAACTCGGCCTCTTGCGAGCGCAGGTTGGCGAGTACCTTGCCGAATTCGTCGCCGAGCGCGCGCTGGCAGGTGGGGCACGGGGCAGTCGCCCCCATCTGCTCGAACGCGGCGATGCGCCCGCGCACTCCCTCCAACCACGCCCCAAGGGAGTCCATCCGCGCCCACACCTCGTTCTGGGCCAGCACCCGCCCATTCGACACGGCTGCGTAGCGGTCGCGCACCGCCTGCGCCTCCTTCTGCACGCGCTCCCACTCGTCCGGGTCGTACGCGTCCAGAAACGCCTGCGCGTGCTCCAGCCGCTCGCGCCCCTCGGCGATCCGCTGTTCCAGGTCCACGCGCAGTTCGGCCTGCGCCGCCGCCTCCATCAGCCGCTCGCGCTCCTCACGCAGCCCCGGCAGTGCGGCGAGCCGGGGCTGCGCGGCCTCCACGCGGCGCAGCGCCTCGCGGGCTGCATCCACCTCCGCCTCCAGCCGCGCGACCTCGCCCTGCGCCTGCTGGGCGTCGCGCTGCGCCTGCTGGCGCTCGCCCGCGAGCGCGTCGTGCTCCGCCGCGCGCTTGTCGCTGTCGCCTAGGTCCAGTAGCGCGGACGCGAGCGCGGCTTCGGCCTTCTGCAGATCCTCGTTGCACGAGACGACGGAGGATTCCGCGTGGTTCGCCGCCAGCCGGGCATCCGTCAGCGCGCCCACCAGCGGCTCGCGCTCGCCCAGCCCCGCCGCCATCCCCTCGCGCCGCGCCTTCAGGTCGCGCACGGCGCCGCGCTGGCACTTCACCGCGTCGTCCAGCCGCTCCACCCCCATCACCCGCCGCATGAAGCTCTGGCGCTCCGTGGGGCCCATCGTGGACAGGCGCAGCAGGTCCTTCTGGCCGCACAGATACGTGGCCGCGAACTCCTTGAACGTCAGCCCCAGCAGGTCCGCGATGGCGGCGGTGACGCCGGTGTGGCCGGACGCCGAAACCGCTCGCGCCGATGCGTGCTGGCCATTGGACTCGCCATGGCCCACGCTGTATAGCACTGCGTCGCGCTCGGACCGCTCAACCTCGTACGTGCGGCCAGCGGCGTTGAACCACAACCGGACGCTCGCCTGCCGCGTCCCCGGCGCGCGGTGCCAGCGCAGCGTGTCCTTGGTCCCGCGCGTCGCCTCCGCGCCGTACAGCGCGAACGCCGCCGCCTCCAGGATGGTGCTCTTGCCCGACCCATTCGCGCCGATGATGCCGGTGAGCCCGTCGCTGAACTCCACCTGCGTTTCGGCGTGCTGGCGGAAGTTAGACAGGGCGATGCGGTGGAGTTTCATTGGCACCCCGCGGCCACGTGGGCGCTTTCCACGCCAACGACCTTGCTCGTGAGCGGATGCTTTCCGCCGACACAAAGATGTCCGGCGAGTGCGATTCTGACCTGCGCCCGGACGTGCTCCGTGACGGCGAGTGAGCGCAGGTCAACTAGCTCCGATGTCGCCTCCACGTCCACGGTCACGTAAAGCAGTACCTTCACGCGCCAACCTCCTGCGGAATCGCCAGCCCCAGCGCGTCGAAGCATGCGCGCTGCACGGGCGGCTCGTCTTCGGCGAAGAACAGCCGCGCGTCGCCCTCCAGCGTGTGCGGGGCGCGCTCGCGGCGGTCGGTGAACTCCACCCGCTCCGCTTCCGGGTGGCGGATGTCCAGTCGGAAAAGCACGCACCGGCGCTGAAGCTCGCCCACCAGCAGCCAGTCGATGCCGTCGCGCTCGGCGCGGGGGAAGTCGTCCACGCGCAGGCGCACGAGGGCGTCGCCGGTGCGTGGATCCGCGGCGATGACACGCAGGCACTCGTTCAGGTCGGCGCATCCGAGAGGGTCGCTTCGGCTCCAGTCCGGCGCCTCCAAGCCGTTCTCCCGCGCAACGCCCGCCTCGTGCCCCCACCGCACATCCTCTCCGCTCCAGTCGAACATCGGCCGGCCCGGAACCTCCACGAACTCCAGCGTCCGCGCGTCGGTGTCCACGAACACAAAGCCCTTGGGTGCGTGCTCGCTCCAGATGTCGCTACTGGTGCGCTCGATGCTGCCGGAGTAGAAGGCGAGGGGGCCGCCCGTGAATCCGTGCGTATCGGCCCACCCCGCGAGGACTTCCGGGGTCTCCGGCTCCGCGCCCGCCAGCAACCGGAACTCGTGGAAGTCCCCGCACGCCACCACGTCGAACCCCTGAGCCCGCGCCACGTCGTACGCGTCCGGTCCCGCGTAGTACTTCGACACCGCGTCGGGCCGCGCGGAACTGCGCACGGCGGCGTGGATCAGCAGCACGTTCAGCGCGTCGGGCACGGGCTCCGGCACCACCACGCCGGGGCGGTTCAGGTAGGAGCAGCCAAAGCCGTGGACGGCCGCTCCGGGGACGAGGTATACGCCCCCGGGCGCTCGCTCTACGTGCATGCGTTCGTGCCGCGGAGCCAGCATGTTCGGGGATACGACGCCGGACGTGCGCGGCGTGCAGTGGTTGCCGCCCACCACCACAACGTGTGCGCTCGTCTCATCCAGGATACGCTGAAGCCCGTCCCGCCATGCGATCTTGGCGGCGGTTGAGGGCACCACGGAATGGAAGTTGTCGCCACCGAAAGTGACAAGGTCGGGCTGCCGCTCTACGACGCGGTCCAGGGCCGCCGAGAAGGCGCGCTCCACATCGATCTCCCGCACGGCCCGGCCGCCTTCGCTACGCCCGGGCCCGGCGAAACCGAGGTGGGTGTCCGCTAAGCTCGCGATACGCATCCCGCCTCCTCTGCGAAGTTGGTGTATGCGTACTCACCGAAGTACTGCAGCGCGGCCGCGTCATAGGCGCGCGCAGCGGCCTCCTGCGTCTCGAACGAACCCAGGGACACCTGTCGTCCGTCCACGACTATACGCGCGCGCCAGCGCCCGCGGCTGACCTGCACCCCCTTGTAGGCCGAAGCTGAACCGACCTTGTCAGGCTTGCGGTTCTGCCCGTTCTCCACGTGAGAGCACACCCGCAGGTTCTCCTTGCGGTTGTCGAGCCCGTCGTGGTTGCGGTGATCCACCAGCGAGCCAGGTGCTGCGCGGAGCACCTCCCGGTGCATGCGAATCATCGTTTTACCGCCCCCCGGCTTACGCGCCATCCGCACGGCGTAGAAGTGGCCGCGCCCGCTGGCGAGCCGGTACCAGTGGTGGCGGTTCACCCGCTCGAAGTCATCCGCGTCAACAATCGCGAACCCGCCTGTGCTGAGCGGAACCTTCTTCACAGCCCCAGCCCCGGCGTGTCGGGCTCGCCGCCCTCGTTCCCGATCTTCTCCAGCGCGCCCATCAGTAGCGCGTAGTCCGTCAGCCGATCCGGCACCGCGCCCAGATGCTCGTGGGCGAACTGCATGGGGTCCACGCCGCGCTCCTGGGCCGCGTGCTCGAAGCGCAGCCGCGCGTTGCGCAGCGGCCCGTCCTCCTGCGTGACGGTGAGGTTGTACTCGTCCCGCTCCGCCTCCTCGCGCATCTGCCGCGCGCGCCGCGCCTGGTTGGCGGGGGGGCGGGTCCCCGCCTCCACGGGGATGGACTCGCGCTGCTGCACGGGCTCCGGTACGCGGGCAGCGCGGGGCTCGCCTGCGCCGATGGACAGCCCTTGGGGACCTTCCTGCGGGGGGAGCACGTCGCGCGCGGCCTGCTGGTCGGACGCGATCACCCGGAACTCCGCCTCGATCCCCTCCTTCAGCGCCAGCGACTCCGCCGTGCGGAGGGAGGGTACGGTCTTGCGCGCCAGCCGCCCGTACGCGCGGGTCAGGGCCGTCGATCCCGGCCGCGCCTTGCCCACGGGGTCCTTGCTGGGGTCGTTCGGCGCGAAGTTGCACTCCGCCCGCACGGCACTCTCGCCGGCGAGCACCGCGAACACCTCGTACGCGGCGGTGGCGAAGTCCGGCACCGCGTAGTGCGCGCGCCGCTCGTCTGCGTGCTGCGCCATCCGCACCAGCCGCAGCGCATCCTCGCGCATGTCATCGTCGCCGAACTCCTTGGCGTCCTGCAGCATCCGCTTCGCCTGCTCGCGAAGCTCCTTGATGTACGGCGCCGCGATGTTGATGGGCGCGGGCAGTTCCACCAGGTTCGGCAGGGCGTTCAGCTTGCGCTGGTAGAACTCCGCCTTCAGGTAGGCGCGGTCGTTCAGGATGTCGAGATCGGTAGCGGGATCGGCGTCGTATAGCTCGCACATCCGCGCGATCATCCACCGCGTCTCGTCGCTCATGTTGTCGCCGCGCACGCTGCCCCACTTCTGGCCGCGCAGCGCCTTCATGACCTGGTTGCGCTCCTTCTGCACGGCGACGGCCGTGGCGCCCTGGCGGCGGATCGCCTCCACCTCCGCCTGCGCCGCCGGCGCCAGCGCGGTGCCGCCGGCCTGCTGGTTCTGCTCCATTGATTTTTCCACTCCGCGGGACGTATGTTGACGGCAGGAGGCGCCGCGGTCCCATCGCGTCGCTTACCGGATGACTCTTTCACGCGGGGTCGCATCTGTCGGGATGCGGCCCCGCGGTCGTTCGTTACCGCTGCAACACCAGCATTTCCGGGGTGAGCGCCGTGGGGGTGTACACCGGGGTTGGAAGCGCGGCATACCGCACTGCCTCGCCGGTCGTAAGCACCACCAGCACGCCCTCGACCGCCAAGGGGTCCGCGTCGATTTCGGCGGTCCGCACCATCGGGTGCTTGCGCAGCGCGTCGAGCAGCAATCGCAGGCTGGTCATCAGCAGACCTCGAAATCCCAGCCCGCGTCCCAGCGGTACTTCAACATGTCGTTACTGCTGGTGCGGTCCTGCTCTGGCCGGATGAAGGGGTTCGCGTCGCGCCCCCGGCCCGTGCGTCGCGCCGCGCGGCCCATCGCGTACGCCTGTTGGTCGGTCGTGGGGCGCGGCCGGCGCTCCCGTGGGGGCCGCGCCCGCTTCACCTGCTCCGGCACCGCCTCCAGCTGTTCAGCCTTCGCGAGAACGGTGTCCGTATCTGGCTTGCGCTCGCTCCTTGCCCACAGGTTGATCGCGCGCACGCTGCGGTCTTTCATCGGTTCGTCCCGTTCTCAGCGGGCGAGGAGCGCGGGCGAGATACGCTCCGCGCGGAAGTGCGGCATCACCACCGTATCCACCGTCGCCACCGCGCCGCGGTCGGTCGCCTTCGCGATCTCGCGATACAGCAGCGGCTCGTCCCCGAAGTCCACGTAGACCGGCACCCGTCCGTCGTCCGGCGTGACCCTGTACATGCGGCAGGGCTTCACGGCGTCGGCCAGGTCGGTGAACGTCTCGGCCAGGAACGTGAACAGCGCGTAGAGGCGGTGCATGGTCACTCCTCCGGTCGGAAGTCGATGCGGATGCCGTGGCGGGCGAAGATCGGGGTGAGCATCCTGATCTTCTCCTCGTCGGTGGTCGAGAAATCGTCGTTGATCCGCATGGCGCGGTCTGCGTCCGGGTGCAGGATGTTCACGAAGAACGGGACTTCGGCATCCTCCACCCCCGGCTCGGGCATCTGCAGCTCCGGGCGCGCCCACGGGTAGTCGGGCAGGTCCAGCAGCGTAAGGGCGTCCAGGTCGCTCGGCTGGGCGTGGTCCTGGAGAGCCTCCTTTGGCACGCCGCGGTCGCGCAGGTCCAGCCCCAGGCAGCAGAAGGCCGGTCCCTCCCACGAGCACAGCGCCGCTTCGCCGGTGTACGCGGCGCGCTCCTCCGCAGTAGCCCCCTTCCGCGCGCGCAGCCACTCGCTCCCGCGGATCACCAGCACGCGCTCGGCGGCCGGCGCTGTCGTCGTCTCAGCCATTCCTTGAACCCTCCTGCGTGAGGTAGTCCCGTAGCAGCTTCACCGCCTCGTTCGCCGTGTAGCAGACCGCGACGCGGTTCCCGTGCGCCGCCAACATCCCGTGCCACCGCTGCTGGTCCGGCGTGCACCGCGTGGGCTCCAGCACCACGCCCTTCGTCTTCGTCGCCCGCGGCCGCAACCGCTTCATTTCGATGTAGAGCGAGAACCAGCCGCCGCGGGCGACCGGCAGGTGCAGGTCGGGAACGCCGGGCTCCATCCCCTCCTCGCGCCGGAAAGCGTTCTTCCCCGCATGCGCCATCCGCGCGAAGTTCGGAATGGCGTGAAGCAGCGCCAGTTCGGGGAACGCTTCCACGTTCGCCTTCGCCCAGCGGATCACCTCGACCTGGATGTCGTGCTCCGAGGGCACCGCCGCGGTGGCCGCGGCTTTGGGCTCCGCGGCGGGCCCGAGCGCGGGCATGGATGATGGGAACAGCCGGGGAAGCGGTGCCCCCTCAACATCGGCGATCCTGCGCAGCAGGACCGGCCGCAGACCCTCGTTCTTGGGGTCGTCGGCCATTGCGCGCAGGCGCTCCAGGGGGAGGGCGCGGAAGTCCATCAGTCCCCCCTCCGCTCCCGCTCCGCGCGCACGTACGCGTGCAGCTCGCACAGGGGCTCGTGGAGGCACGCGTATGCCGCCCCGCACCACTCCAGCTCGTAGATCGACGGCCGGCGCGTCCGCTCGCGCAGCTGCGCCACGGCGCGCTCCACCTTCGCGTGCTCCTGCTCCGCGGTGCGCATCGCTCAGCCCTCCGCGGCGTAGATGGGCTCGCCCGCGCGCAGCTTCTCCTTCAGGCGGCGGTACTCGTCCACCACCTCGCTCCAGTCCATCGACCGCAGCAGCTGCGCGGGCGGATCCACGTCCCGCAGGTCCGCCACGAAGTTCAGCGCCGCCTTCTCGGTGACGGTGATCCGCATCGAGAACGGCTCCGAATACGGCTCTCTCCCCTCGGTTTCAGAAGAACCTTGCGCCACCGTCTGCATGAGCCCTATCCTTCGTCGCGTGGATGTATACATCCGGCGGATGCCGTGTATGCTTGCGCGTCACGATGGAAACGGTAACGCTCAGGGTTACCGTTGTCAAGGATCAGGTAACGTTGAGCGCTACCAGCTTCGACATCTCGACCTTTGGCGGGCGCCTTTCATACCTGCGAGCCCTCCGGACGAAAGCGGAGGGTCGGTCGCTCGCCTGGCTGGCAGGACAAGTCGGCGTGCACCCGGTCACAGCGAAAAAGTGGTCCTCGTCCGCGGCGTCCGACTTTCCCGCGGGAGAACACTTCGACGCTATATGCACGGCCCTGAACGCGGAGCCTGCATTTCTCAGGTACGGCGTGGGCCCTCCGCGCGTGTGGGCGCCAGGTACGACCTACTCCGATTTCGAGGCGCTGGAGAATGAGATTTCCAACGATATGGCTGGGTTTCCGGTGGCTAGTGTTGCGGCGGAAATGGTCAGGAGAGCGGTGTTGATGGGCTGGGGCAGGCCGCAGATGCGCAAGGTCTACGAGCGAATCGACGAGATGATACTCCAAATGTGTACGGGGGAAGATGCACACGGCCACACCAACGATCCCACTGGTCAGCCAGAGTCGCAGCCGGGCCGAAGCGGCGACGCTTCTTGATCTCGTTAGAAGTGCCGCCCTGGCGGCGCCTGTGTTGGTGGGACGGGTCGGAATCGCCGCCCTGACGGCAGCGGACTTTCTTGTGCTGCGGAGGCGGTTGCGGTACGAGTTTCGTCGGGTGCGCAACGCGAAGGCTTGTGCCTGCTCGGTGACCCCCGGCAAGCGCTTGGGTTGGCCGCGCCTTGAAGTCCGGAGTGACCTCCCACCGACCGTGCAGCAGTTCTACGAACTTCGATTCGTAGCGCTGCGACTTTCGCCCTTTCACCTGCGCGGCGCCCGCGAAGTTCACGAGGCATTCGCGCTGCTCGCGCTGTTTCCCCGCGCCGAGTTGGCCCGCCGGGGACGGCATGCGGTCGGTGCACAGAAACGCCTGCTCGTCCGGTCTCTTGGGCTCACGTGGGGAACGGACGAGCTACCCGCGTTGGGAGCGGTGGCCCGCGCGGCCGGGCGACGCTTGGCCGCTCAGGCGGCATCGGAATCACTTTCGCCGCTTGAATGCTACAAAGAAGGTGTCCGGTGCCGCAGAGCGGGCGAGTATGAGTCGGCGTTGAGGTGGTTTGCCAGGGCAGGCGAGCGTGGTGCGGCGATAGGGGCGTGGGACGTTGCGGCCAAAGCGAAGTTGGGGTGCGGTCGGGTCTTCTGGCAGCGCGGCGATATTCTTACCGCTACGCTCGCCTACAGGGCCGCCGCAGGACTGGCACGCGACCGCGCCGTCCCCGAGGCGGAGGCCTCCGCGTGCCATACGTTGATGGTGCTCTCCGCTCTGAATTGCGACGTGGCGGGGGTGAGCCATTTTGCTAAGCAGGCGCTGGATGCCTACGGGCCAACGCACCCGAACCTCCTGTCTTTAGCCTCTGACTTGGCTACTTTCTGGATGGACACGGCGCAGAGCCACAGGGCGCTCCCGGTTTTGAAGGCCCTCGTAGCGCGCGGACTACCGACACCGCGCGCGCAGATGATTGCCGCGTCCAACCTCGCCTTGTGCGCAGCGCGAGCTGGCGAGGGGGGGGTTAGCAAGGAAGCGTTCTGCCGCGCGTACGAATTGGCGACGCGGGCGACGGTGTTGGACAGCGTCGCAAGCGCGCTGCTCTCGCTCGCGGAGACCGCGTCAGTATGGGGTGATGCAGCACGGGCGTGCGAGATGTTGGCGTTGGCGGAAACTGTTGCCCGTTCGCGGGACGAACGGGCTGAATTGGCTCGCGCTAGCCAGTTGCGCGAGCCAATTCAGCGGGGCTCCCTCCCCACCTCGCCCGACCACGGTGATGTCGAGCCGTGGGGCGCCGACGCCGACCTGTGCGACCGGCTGGTAGCGGCGTTGCGTTAGCTCCCCTCGCACGTCCTTCCGCCGGAGCCGCCGATGTAGCCGCCGCGGCAGGTGCCTGTTGAGTCGGTGGTGGTTGTGGTTGTGGTGACGCTGTCCGTCGTGAACGACGCCGACCCGGGCTCCGCCGCGGGCGTGGTGGGCTCCGCGGTAGAGCAGCCGCCGAGCAGTGCGGCGATGGTGGCGGCGGCGAGCATGGTGCTGGTGCGGTTGGTCATGGTGTTTTCCTCCCGATGGGGGGTCGTGGGAAAGTGGCGGCGAACCGCCGTGCCCCGGAAGGGTTGCGGGGTGGATGGCCGCTGCTCCGGGGCAGATGGCTTTCAGCGGCTGGGGGTGTGGCTAGTTTACGCCATATACGCCCGTCGCGCTAGAGTATTGCATCAGCTGTAACGTTCGGCCGGAAAGGCACTTGCGAGCTACAATCTGTCTCAGTTTGTGTGCGGCGCTCCTGGCCGGCTGCGGCGCTGGCGACGGCGACCCGTGCCCGGCGGAGCGCCAGGCGCTGAACGACGCGTACACCGCGATCCTGCGCGACTGGCGCGCCGTGGAGGAGTTGACCACCGCCCAGCGCGATTCAGTGCAGCGCGCGCTGGAGGCGCGGATGGACGCGCTGCCGGAACCCTGCACGTGAGCCGACTCCGATGGCTGAACTTTCCGATGCCCTGCTGACACGCTGTGCGACCGCCTTGCTGGAGGGCAGGCCTGTGCGCCGCGTCCGCGCGTTCCTGGTGGAACAGGGCGTGCCACCGCACGAAATTGAGGCCGCACTCGCACTGCTGCGGCGAGACGCCCGGAAGCACCACATGCAGATGGCGCGAGGTGACATCATCTTCGGAACCATCGTGTTTAGCGCGGGAGCCGCTGTCTCGTTGTGGCTCTCCAACCTGTCGGCCGACACCTATACCGTAATGATGACGGGCCTGTTGGTTGTCGGGGCCGGATGCACCGCGCGCGGGCTGTGGCGCCTCGTGCTCGCAGTGACGCAGTGAGCCGCGGCCCCCGGCGGTCTGGAAACCGTGCAATCGGGAAGAGAGTCATGAATCTCAGGCGCTTGGTGCTTTCCCTTCTCGTCTTCCCAATGGCGCTGGGGGTGGCTGGAGCCAGCCACGCGGCACAGGACCGCTGGCGCACGGTGTATGCGGAGGATGGGCGGGTGGAAATCGCCTTTGATTCGCAGACTGCCGCGTCCCATGGGCGGGGGCTGTACCGCATATGGGTGAGGTGGCGATGGGCGGAGCCACAGACCCAAAACAATGGAACGAAGTACGACCTTCGGATCGAACAGCGAGATGTGAATTGCTCCACGCGGGAGTATAATGTGAGGCGGGTGCAGCACTTCTTCGCCGGTACTAATGTGTACAGCGGTGACTGGAGTGACGAACGGGATGTGAAATGGACCCAGCCTACGCCCGAGTCGTTGGCAGAGGCTCTCGTCACCGGTTTCTGTACGTCCCGCCACCGGCCCGCGTGAGCCGTCGCCCCAGCGCCCCCGTAGACACCGCCATCCGCGCCCTCTGCCAGCGCCTGCGCGCCATCCGCGAGAATTACGGCGGTGAAGGGCTCGCGCTCAGGCCGTGGGCGGCCCTGCTGGGGGAGCGCGGCTACCCCCTTGACTTCACGACCGTAGGAGATTGGGAAAGGGGGCGCACCGCCGTTCCCGCCTCCTACGTGCTGATGGTGCACCGGATTTCCAACGTGTCCGTCGAGTGGATCATGACCGGCGAGGGCCCCGCGCCTTCCTGGGCGGGCTTCGCGGAGGCGCGGGCGCAACGTCTTCAGGCGGCAGAGCGTCCATCTTCGTGAGGGTGAATCGTCATGGCGTCTCCGGCGGATCAGTGGCGCGGCGGGCGCCCCGCGAAGGCTCCGCCATCAGCGAGCCCGCGTTGGAGAGCAGCAGCCCGGCGGCCGCGAGCGCCTGCGGCAACATCTCCGCATCGCCGCGCACGATGGGGATGAGTACGGCGACGACCGCCCCCACCACCAGCAGTGATGCGAGGAAGCCGGTGCCGAGGGCCCGCAGGTCACGGACGGTGCGAATCAGCGGGCTCATGAGCGGTCCGCCTGTCGTCGGGGTGGGCGCTCGCCGCGGACCCGTTCTGGCGAATCCTGACGGAACGCGGACCACAGGTTGTTGATGTCGTCTTCCATCGTTCTTAGCTCCGCCCGCATGGATGCTTGACCCCGAAGTGCTTCCGTCACCTGTTTCTCCACCGCCAGCATCCGCTCCGGCAGCGCCTCCGTCCGCGAGTCAATCCGCGACAGGTACCAGGACAGGCGCCACGCGGCGCCGATCAGCACCACCACCGTCACCAACGAGAGGGCGGTTTCGCTGCTGATGACGGGCTGCTGCGCTCCCGCTTGGGCGGCGATGATGAGGAGCCCCATCAGCGGGGGCCTGCGGCGGGGGGCTGGAGCCGGGCGGAGACTTCGTTGTTCAGCTCGATCAGCAACTGCCGCTTCTCCTCGGGCGTGTGTTCCCTTGACGCATGGATGGCCCGCCGAATCTCCCCCGCCTGTTTCAGCACCTCACTCTGCGGCTTCAGGTCGTAGTACGCGCGCACCTCCTGCTCATGGCGCCGGAAGAAGTCCTCCGCGGCGTCGTCGTCCCCCCGCTTGATCAGCTCCAGCAGCCCCGTCCGCGCGCGCTCGGCACGCTCGAAGCGGCGACGCAGGGTCGTTTCCTGATCCGTGGTCTGGTCCGGACGGGTCATGAACCGCCCCACCAGC
The DNA here is from genome assembly GCA_019348475.1 of Gemmatimonadota bacterium. Lineage (GTDB taxonomy): Bacteria > Gemmatimonadota > Gemmatimonadetes > Longimicrobiales > Longimicrobiaceae > Longimicrobium. Next base: position 15,198 of record JAHWJJ010000011.1, read on the forward strand.
GGCGCGGCCTTCTGCGGGGGCGCGGGGCGGTCATCCACCCCCGCCGCGCGCGCGCCGCGGGACACTAGGTCCGACACCTGCTGCCCGATGGTGCCGGTGTACCCCTGGATGATGTTGTCCACCTTCTGCGGGCTCGCGCCGGTGAGCCTCCCCAGGCCAACGGCGACGCTGGAGGTTTTGTCATCGTACTGCATCTCGGTAGGCAGGCGCTCCAGCCCCGGGCGCACGACGGGCGCGGCGCGGAAAAAGTCGTGGTTCACCGCGTTCTCCAGAATCGGCTCCAGCGCGGTGGGGACCGGAAACGTGCCCTCCGTGGTGGTCTGCATCATCGAGCGCAGCGTGAACGCCAGCTGCTCGGGGTCGCGCTGGTGGGCGAAGTCCAGCAGCCGCTCGGGCACGGAGGCGAAGATGAACCCCACCTCAAAGGGCTTCGGCACGCGCCAGAAGCCGCCGCCGGCCTTCGGCAGGAGCCAGAACATATTCCGCTCCCACTGCGGGCGCTCCCAATACTCCGGGTTGTCCTTGTTGACCGTCCACAGCGCGATTGAGGGAGCGGTGATGGTCGCTGCGCCCACCGCCCATGTGCGCGGGTTCTTCAGCATCCTCGTCAGCTTGCTCCAGCCCTGCAACTTCGCGTTGTAGAAGGCGGCGACCGCGTTCATCCCCTTCATGTCGCGGCCCTGGACGGAGAAGTCCAGCGACACGTCGCGCGCATCGAAGACCGCCGCGGGGATCTCGCGCCCCGCCCCGCGGCTGGCCTTGTAGCGCGCCAGGCGCGGGGCCTGCTCCACCACCTGCCCGACGCGCTGCAGCGTCTCCCACCAGGTGCGCGGGCTGATCACGTCACCAGCCCGCACGCCCTCTTTGCGGAGCATCGTAAGTACCTTGGACGCATCGTCCGGCGTCCGCGCGTAGAAGCCGAAGCCGGCCCCGCCCTCTTTCGCCCACTCGCGGTAGATGTCGTCGTCCTTCACGATGCTGCGCACGGCCGACAGGGTCCTTGCCACCTGCGGCCCCACCCCGCCGACCCCCAGCCCCACCGCCGCTCCGCGGAGCGCGCCGCCGCCGCGGTCGTTCTCGGATGCGATTCCCCCGATGGCGGCGCCCGCGGCGCTGCCAGCGAGGGCATTCCGCACGGGCAGGGTGTTCTGCGTGGCGGTCATCACGTTGTCGCGAATCGCGTTCGCGAGCATGAAGTCCGGCAGGCTGGTGACGGTCGTCTGCAGCGCCTTCTTGAAGGGGGCAAGGGTGGCCGCGACGATGCCCTGCGTGTGCGGGTCCATCGCGGCCCATGCGTTGTACAGGTCCTCGTCCTTCACCTCGAAGTACGCACGCCTTCCCTCCACGTTCGCCTCCACCACGCGCGCCGATTTCGCGGCGGTGTCCCGGTTGGGAATCCGGCGGACGAAGGCCGCGGCGGCGTCGGGGTGCTCCTCGACGATCCGCGCGACCATGTTGGACACGCGCTGCTTCGCTACCTCGCGCTCGGTCTGGTACGTATCGAGGATGGCCTGCTCGAACGGGTCTACCGTCTTCTGCTCGGCCACCACGTCCTTCATCTTCCGTACGCCCGTACCGCGGTTCACCCGCTTCCCGCCGCGCGCGCCGAACGGGTGCAGTTCCTCGCCGAAGTCGCGAACGAAGGGGATGTAGAACTCCCCCTTCGCGAGGAGCGCGTCGTACGCGTCCTTGGTGATCACGCCGTTCTCCAGCCGCCGGTCCAGCAGGTTGCGGTAGTAGCCGCGGAGTGCGTCGGCGCCCGCGCGGACCTCGGGCACATCCCCGAGGCGAGCGACCAGGCGCTGCGCCTGGTCCAGGTCCACCCCCTTCTCCGGCATCCCGTTGCGGGCCAGCTCGAGGGCGCGCTCCGCCTTCGCCAACGCGACGACGCCGTTCTCGTGGCCCCGCGCCACGTCCAGCACGCCCTCCTTGAACTCCGTGCGCAGTCGCACATCCGCGGCGCCACGCCAGCCGGCGCCGCGCGACACCTCGTGCGAGAGACTGTCGCTCCCGCCCACGTCGCGGCCGAAGCGGCGGAGCGGGTGCGCCTCGTCGAAGACGCGCGTGTAGATGTTGTGGGCGCTCTCGCCCGCCGCGTCCTTCACCTCCGCGAGCCGACGCCACACGGGTTTACGGCCGGCCGGCGTGGCGCGCGCGACGGTCTTCAGGATGCCGAGCACGTCGGGGTCGCTCGCGTACGCAGCCGCGGGCGCCGGCGCGGCTGCGGGGCTGCCAAGCCGCGTGGCTGCCGCGCCGAGCCCAGCCCCTGCGGCCCCGCCCAGCGCCGCACCGCGGAGCCGGTTGTCCTCGTCGGCGATCCCCCCGGCGACCCCGCCCGCGCCCGCGCCGGCAAGGGTGTTCACCACGCCCTGCCGCGCAAACCCGTACACGTTCGGGTCGCGAGGGTCGAAGGCGCCGGAGTTGTCGGTGGCGCTCTTGATCTGCTCGGGACGGAAGGCCACGTACACAGCGGCCGCGTCCTCCGTGGCCGGGCTGTGCAGAACGCCGTCGTACCCGCGCGCCTCCAGCTCCATCCGCACGGCGTCGTGGCGGGAGCGCGCGCCGGGGTAGTGCGTCGCCCAATCCTCGCCCACTTCGCGGGCCACCCGCTCGGCCTCCGCGCGCGGCGCGGGGTTCTTCAGCGCCAGGTGGAACGCGCGGACCTCACCCTTTCCTGCGGGCGCGTCTTTCTGCCACCCAGCCCAATACTTCGCGTCGCCAGGGTCGGCCGTGAAGAAAAAGCCGTTGTACGGCGCGTCAGGGTCCTCGGGATTGATGCGCTGGGGGTCGAAGCGGTCAAAGCCCTCGTTCGCGCTGCCGTGGTAGACGGTCAGCGGGTCGCCAGCCTCGTCGCGCACGCGGCTCTCCCCGAACCAGTTGCGGAACTGCGGCGTGTTGCGCTGATCGCTGAGTCCCCGGACGCCGCCACCCTCCGCTGCCGGGGTGTCGGTGATCCCCAGCGACCGGCGCATTCGCGCGAGGATCGCCCGGTCCCGTTCTTTCTGGAACAGCACCTCCCGCTCTACACTTTCCTCGGGCAGTTCCACGATTCGACGCGCTGCCGCGCTGGCACTCTCTGGTGCGTCGCCCAGATGAATTAGCTGCCCCCGGTAAAATTCCACCTGCATTTGCGGGGTCCACTCGGCCTTGCCGGGGGCAAGCGCCGCAGCGTCATCTAAATCCACCTCCAGGGCGTCCAGCCACTTTGCGTCGGTAGCGCCCGGGAGCATCTGCTTACCGGCCTTAGCGAGACCCTTTGCCTCCTCGCGGGACACGTATCGACCGGAAGTGGTGACGAAGCCCTCGTCAAGCCCCTCAATTGGCACGACGCCATATTTGTCGGCCATCGCCTCCGTCCAGTCTCCGTCATCTACGGCGCGGTTCGCTGCATCCCCGTGTGTGCCGCCTTCGTACACCTTGCCCCTGTAGCGGAGAGCGGCAGAGCGCACCCGCTCCGGGTCGCGAAGCGTCGCCTCCAGCGGGACGCGTGATCCTGTCGTACGCTCCGTTGCCGTATTGCCCACATGCTGTTCAAAAAAAAGTGGCGCCTCCACCTTGCCGTCGGGAAGTTCAGCGGGCCGCTCCGCCGCGCGTGCTCGCGCCTGAGCCGCGGCGTAGCCTTCGGCGTATACCTCCGGGTCCACGCCAGGCGGCGGCATCGGCGAGCCGAAGGGATCGGAGCCGTCCTTGAAGCCAGCGTCGAACGAGCGCAGGTGCAGCGGCTCGCCGGGCTGCGTGGGCATCGGCGGGGGCTCGGCGGCCGCGGCCTGTGGCGTCGGTGCCTGCACCGTCTGCTCCGGTGGCGCCGCTTCCATGCGAGCGGGTCCCTGCGGCAGCGCGTTCGGATCAGGCGGCGGTCCTGCGGCCGCGGCCTGGCGGATCTGCGCACCGACGCTGCGCCCCACGTCGGCCCCTCGCTGGATGGGGTTGGGGCGCACCGCGGCGCGGCCCGCGCGGACGCCCGCGGCGATGCCCTCCACCGCGCCGCCCGTCGCCGCATCCAGCACCAAGTCGCCCGCGACGCGGCCCGCCGGGGTCGAGGCCACGCGCTGAAGGAAAGTCGGCTGCGTGGCACCCCCGGCCGTCGCGTCGGCCAGGAACTTCGTCGTGGACGACTCCGGGTCGCCCGCCTGCGCGGCGGTGATCGGTGCAGCGACGCCCGTGTTGATCGCCGTCCGAGCGGCCGCCCCGCGAACGCCGGTGGTCGCCACGGCGGGCAGCACCCCCGCACGCGCCACCAGCGCGCCCGGCGACATGAACTGCGCCACGTCCCCAGCGAGGCGGCCGACGACGCCGCTCGCGACTTGGCCCGCGCCCTCCGGCTCGCCGTAGAACTCGCGCATCTCCTCGCGCGAACGCTCCAGAGCGGCGGTCGCGGAGTCGATCCCCAGCAGCCGCGTCGCGCCGGCCGCCGTGCTGTAGCCCGACTCGGCCAGCCCGCGCAGCATCTGCCCGCCACCGCCCGCGGCGCGGCGGCGGTTCTCCTTCCCCTCCTCGCTGAACGGGTTGGTGAACAGCGGGCGGCGACGAGCGGGTTCCGCGGCGGGGGGTGTGGGCGCAGGTTCCCGCCCGGCAGGAGGCCGGGCGCGCATGGCGGGCAGAGTCGGCGGGTCCGGCCCGTCGTCTTCCGTGTCGCCCGTGATGCCCGCGAACGCGTACCAGTCGGTCGCGGGCTTCCGCGCACGTTCGCGCTCGGTCGGCGGAATTCCGGCGAACTCATACCAGTCGGTCACGGAAACAACCCCCTCTGCTTGCCCCACTCACGAAACGGGTCCGGATTGAGCAGCGCCTTGCGGCCCTCCTCCTGCCCTAGCCTCTGAAGCTGTTGGATGACCAGGTCACGCATCGGGTCACCCGGGGGTTCGGCCCGCGCCGCAGCCAGCGCCTTGTCAACGCCCCCGTGATGCGCAACCGCGCGGGTAGCGATGTACCCGGCCTCAGCTTCGGCGCGTTCGCGCGTCGCGCGCTGGTCTGCGGCGGAGGGGCCGCCCCCGCCGCTCCGCCCGACTCCGGCCGCCTGCACCGAGTACCGCCCGCCGATGTGCGTCAGGTCGACCTTGTTCCTGCGGTCCAGGCTGTTCTCGCCGGCGGTGAATCGCTCCGTCCCCTCGCGCTCGCGGGTCTGGTGCGCAAAACCCTCTCGCCGCGCCGGCGTGGCGGGGTCACGCTCTACGTCGTATGCGTACTCCGTCCTCGTTGGCGGGCGCAGCGCCTGCGCGGCGATGTTCTTCAGATACCCGCCGATGTTGCTGGGCCGCTCCAATGCGCCCTCCAGCCCCGCCGCCGCATCGGACAGGTTGCGGCTCATGGCCTCGGTGTCCGGCCGCTCGGTGATGCTGATGCCGGTCTGCGCGCCCGCGAGGCGGCGGTTCTCGGCGGCCTCCCGCGCCGCCTGACTCAACTGGTCACGCTGGAGCCCGAGCATTCCGGTCTGGTACTCCTTCTGGTCCAGCCGCGCCTGCTCGCGCTCCTTCGCTTCGCGCTCCTGCTGCATGATGCGCAGGAGCGCGCCGCCCACGTTGTTGATGCCTTCGGACGCGGCAGTCCACGCTCCAGCGGCGGCCCGGCTCACGGGGCACCCGCCGGGGGCGCGGCCCCGCCCAGCCGCTGCATGAACAGTTCGAGCAGGCGCTTCCGGTCGGCGTCGTTCTTCGTCGCCTGCTGCTCCGCGAACTGCCGCTCACGGTCCGCCACGGCGCCGGCCTGGCGCCCGCCCATGATCCCGGCGCCGGTGGACATCGCTCCGGTGAGGAGCGCGGTGCGCTGCGGGTTCGCCGTCACCCAATCCGCGGCGCGCCCGATCCCGCCCAGCAGTCCCCCGCCACCGCCACCTGCGGGCGGAGCACCCGCCGCGCCGCCACCACCACCAACGAGCCGCCGCAGCGCACCGCCGGGTCCGCCGCCGGCCAGCATCTTCGCGCCGGTGCCCATGGCGTAGCCCTCGACGGCACCGCGTGCCGCCTTGCCGATGTCGCCCGTGGCCGCGCCGACGCCGAGCCCGCGCCCGACCGCTGCGCCGCCGGGACCGCCCACCAGGAAGCCCCCCGCCGTCCCCGCCTCGTCCAGGATGCTCCGGCCGAATACCTTCCGCCTGATGCTGCCCTTCGGCATCGTAGTCGCGCGCTGGATGAACCTTCCGAGTCCCATGCCTGCCTCCTTCGTTCTTCAGGTTCACGAGCCCAGCGCGCCGTAGGCGCGCAGAAGCAGCTCCAGCTCGCGGTTCCGTTCGTCCGAGCCCACCACCCGCTCCCGCATCCGCTCGTCCACGCCGGCGCGGCGGTCCTCTTCCGCGTCCCGGCCGGTGGTGCGGCCCGCCTCCCACCCGAATCGGTTGTCGCTCTCGCGGTCACGGCCGAGCCCGCGCTGGAACTCGCCCGTGCCCAGCGCCGTGTTCGCCGCGCTGGAGCGGTCGCCTGCGTAGGTCCGCGCCTGCTCCAGCCCCAGGTCCAGCGCCCGCTTGCTGCGCACGTCCTCGATGTCGCCCAGCATCCGGCGGCCCTGGTCCACCTCAACGGAGGAACCCAGGATGCCGCGGCGCGCCATCAGCTGCGAGAGCGACCGCATGCGGTCCTCGCCCTGCTTCTGCGCGTCGGCGTTGATGACGCCCAGCCCCTGCTTCACCAGGTCGCTGTCGAAGCGCGACGGGTTCGCCAGGCCGCCCCGCGCGAACTCCTCCAGCGCGCCGCTCAGGTTCTCGCCCTGGTTGGCGCCCGGCGCGGGCCTGTACTGAGTGTCCTTCACGCCACCCAGCAGCTTCTGCTGCATGTTGCCCATCCCCGGCGGCGGCGGGGCCTGCGTGTTCGACATCCCGCCCGGCGGCGCCCCCGGCGCGGCCTGCTGCGGCTGTGGCGCCATCATGTTGATCATCGGCTGCGCGCCGTTGGCCGTCATCCCCGGGGGGGGCGCCGCGCCCGGCTGGCCCGGTGGGGCGGGCGGCACGGGAACGG
>JAHWJJ010000181.1 GCA_019348475.1 Gemmatimonadota bacterium
AGCGCGAGTACCTGCCGCGCATGGCCGCCGGCGAGGTGATCGGCTGCTTCGGCCTTACCGAGCCGGACTTCGGCAGCAACCCGGGGGGAATGATCACCCGCGCGCAGAAGACGGACGACGGGTGGGTGCTGAACGGCGCCAAGATGTGGATCACCAACGGCTCCACGGCCAACATCGCCATCATCTGGGCCAAGACGGGCGACCTGGACGACAGCAAGTCCATCCGCGGCTTCGTCGTCCCCACCGACACTCCCGGGTTCACCGCCAGGGACCAGAAGGGAAAGCTGTCGCTGCTGGCCTCGGACACGTCGGAGCTGGTGCTGCAGGACGTGCGCGTACCCGACACCGCCCTCCTGCCGAAGAGCGGCGGCCTCAAGAGCCCGCTGATGTGCCTTACGCAGGCGCGCTACGGCATTGCGTGGGGCGCCGTGGGCGCGGCCATGGCGTGCTACGATGAGGCGGTGAGCTACGCAAAGCAGCGGGTGATGTTCGGCCGCCCCATCGGGGCCACGCAGATCCAGCAGACCCGCCTGGCGGAGATGCTGACGGAGATCACCAAGGCGCAGCTGCTGGCGTGGCGGCTGGGCACGCTCAAGGACCAGGGGACGGTGCGGCCGGAGCAGGTGTCGCTGGCCAAGCGCAACAACGTCGACATGGCGTGCGAGTGTGCCCGCGAGGCGCGGCGCCTGCTGGGCGGCAACGGCATCCTGGTGGAGTACCAGTCCATGCGCCACATGGCCAACCTGGAGTCCGTCTACACCTACGAGGGCACGCACGACGTGCACGGGCTGATCCTGGGCCAGGACATCACCGGCTTCGCCGCGTACTGACGGCAGCCTGGGCCGGAGATCATTCCGCGCTCGGCAGATCATCTAGGCCGCGGTGTGCCCGTTCTTCTCGCACTGCCGTTGCTGGTCCTGCCCTGGAAAGCGTATGCGGCCGTGCGCAGGCAGGGGTACGCAGGTGATGGGGCGGCCGCCCTGCGGAAGTTGCGAGCAAGGCCCCTCCCCCGTCTGAGGCGCGCTCCGAGTCCGGCCCCCGGCCCGGACGTTTTCGTCGCGCCGGCGATCTGCCGGAACGCGTTCGCCGCGCGTAACCTATTGCTGTGCTTGACATGCCGTCAGACCGTCAACTCGTACCCGCGCGCGGATGAGCACCCCACACCCCTCCGGATCGCCCCGAGCGGCGGTGATCGACCTGCGGCCCCGCGAGCTCTCCGCCCAGCAGAGCCACTGGCTGAGCATGGCCGCGCTCGTCGTCGGCATTCTGGTCTGGGTGTTCGTGGACAGCTTTGCCGTCGCGGTGCTGGTGGGCGGAATCATGCGCACCGCCATGCCCATGGTCCTGGGCACCTCTGGCAGAGAGCGCAGGATCGCCATCGTGCTCAACGTGGCCATCTACGGGTTTCTTCTCGGAATGCTGGCACTCGCCTACAACGCGCGTGCGATCCTCGATCTGATCGGCGCCGGCCGTTGATGGGGGACGCCGCGGCGGAGCGGCGCAACGGTGGGCGAACGGTCCGCGACGGCTGATCCCGGCGCCCGGGCGGTGGTAGGGGTGATCCGGAGCGGGGGACCTGGCGCTGAAGGGACCATCTCAGACGGCCGCCGACTGGCGCGTTCCGCTCCACCAGCCGTCCTCTCGCCAGGAGGTCACCATGCCCGCTCCGCTGTGGCTCGCGCTCGAGCGCACTGTCACGGTGGCTGGCGCGCGGCGCTCTCTGGCAATGACAGGTTCCGGCGCGTGAGAGCCCGGGCGACATGGACACGACAGAGGGGCGGGGCCGCCGCGGCGGCCCCGCCCCCTTGTTTGCCCGGTGGGGGTGTGCGGCTAGCGGAACGCCGCCACCGTGCCCGCCGTCTCGTTGAGCACCCGCGCGTTGTCCTCGTGGGCCGCCGTCCCCATCACCTGGCCGGTGGCCGGGTACGTCTTCAGGGGGTTGGACCACCACTGAATGCGCGTGCAGTTGCTGCAGTTGTTGCCGTAGGCCATGATGGTGCGCCAGTTCTTGGTCGACGGGATGAACCCGTGGCCGTACGGGTACGGCGAGGTGTTGCTGTCCACGTACCGGTCGTGCCGGGCGCCCTGCAGGTGGCCGATCTCGTGGCCGAACGAGTAGTAGCCGGTAATGCAGGTGTAGTGCGCGGCCGCGAACGCGGAGCTGGCGACCGCCTTGATGGCGGCGGCCATCCCGCAGGCTTCGTTGTCGTTCACCACCAGCACCACCACGTCGGCCGCGTACGTGTTGCGCCACGAATGGACGATGTCCATGTAGCCGTCCGTGGTTCCCTTCAGGTAGTTCACGTGGTTGGAGAAGCTGCGGCCGGACTCGCTATAGCTGACCTGGGCCGTGTAGACCCGGTTCATGGTGATGTTGATGCCGCTGTTCACGTACGACTGGTTGGTCTCGTCCACCGCCAGCTGGATCTTGCTGCCGATGGTGCCCGCGGCGGTCGCCGCCGACGCGGTGTACACCACCATCACGTTGATGGTGGTCGCGGCCATGGTGCCCATGGTGCCGTCGGAGGTCTTGGCGCCCAGGAACCCGCCCGCGGCGTCATTGAGCGCGTCGCTCAGCGCGCCGCTGGGATGGTCGGGGGTGTGCTCCGAGGGAAAGCCGCTCTGGTCGATGCGCGACACGGCGTGCAGCCCGCCGCCCAGCGACTCGATGGCGTACTGCGTCTGCCCCACCGTCACCGTGGCGGTCAGGCCGCCCTCCATGAACACCATCTGCACCCAGCCGTCGGCGCCGCGCACCGGGCCGGCCCACGAGACGTCGTCGGCCGCGCGCTGCTGCACGCGCTCGCCCACCGCGACCACCTGCACCCCCGGCGCCACCGCCAGGCGCAGGGCCGCGCCGTGCTGAAGCATGCGCCCCGGCGCCGCGGCGATGCGCGCCAGGTGCACCTCGGCGGTGCTGGCGCGGCCGCGGATGGTGGCCAGCCGGGCCTGCTGCTCGCTGTCGAGCGCCGCTCCGGGGGCCAGCGTAAGGAGGTTTTCCTGCACTGCGGCGGCGCTCATCGACGTGGAGGCGGGGGGGGTGATGTTTTCACCGCATGCGGCCAGGCCGAGGGAAGCGGCCAGGACCAGCGACAGCCGTGCTCTCATGTTGCGTTCTCCGGGGGGTGGGGAGATGATCTGGGAAGATTACGACAGGACACGTGCAGGGAGGCCGGGCTGCCAAGGCTCTCGGGGTTGGCTGTACTTTTTTGCGGAAAGTGATGGAAGGCGGCGCGGCCTGATCCGCCGGACCGTGGAAGCGTCTGCACAAACGCCTTCCACGCTCCGGGGAACGAAGCTCTGGTACCAGCGCCAGGATGTTGGGGGTGAACCAGCATCATGATAACGAGCGGGGGCCGATTGTCAAGAATGTTCTTAAAACGGTGGTCCAGAGCCGCGGCGGCCGTGGCTGCTGAACCGCCGGGACCAGGAGGTGATGCGCAAGCGGGATGCTGCGCTGGAGGAGACGATGTGGCTTCTCCTGCCGGACGTTACTGCGAGGCTGGGAGCCGCCTGCGCTCCCACGGTGCACGCGGCCGCCGCCAACGTGCTACGGCTCGACATGGAAGACCGCTCCGGAAAGCCGGTGGACGACGTGCAGCAGTGTTTTCGGGGAGCCCCAACTTCACCGCTCCCTCCGCGAACGTCCCCGGCTCGGCGGAATCCACACCATGCACCTGATCTGCCGATGCCAAGCGTACGCCGTCTGCTGCTGTTGAGCGCGTGCCTGGCCATCACGCCGGGGTGCGCGAAAAGCCAGCCCTCGTTCGTGGGGCAGCTGCAAGGGGACGAGGGCCGCGCCTGGAACGGGCAGGCCGCGTTCTGCCGGCTGGGTGCGGAGACGATGATCGTGCTCGCGGATACCGCCGCAAAGGACGTTCTGCAGTTCGTGGCCGCGCGGGCGGAGCTTCAGCCGGGAGCGTATCGCATCCAGGGCATCGACCAGTTCCATCCCGATTCGGGTGCCGCCAACCTGGTCACGGGTGTCGCCCGGCTCTCCGGCCCGCCCGGGCGGACGTACACGGTGCAGGGCGGGGAGCTGGAGCTGACGGCCACGGCCGCCGACCGCATCCGCGGGCGCTTCACGCTCTCGCTGCGATCGTCCAGCGACGAGGTGACGTTCGTCGAGCCCGGAGAGCCGGACGGGGCGGCAGGCAGGCCGGCCGCCGCGCGCGGCGAGTTCACCGCCGTGCGCGAGGAGTGTCCCGCGGGCGAAGAGTCCGCGCCGTAAGAGCGTGCTTGCGCCGGGCCGCCTCAGGCGCAACTATGGCACGGGCCGCCCCTGCCCGGGTGGTGCAGCGCTCTTCCTTCGCGCGCGAACGTTCCGCCGCCGCACCCGATCATCCCCTCGCACGGTACGCGACGCGGCGCCGATGACGCATCCCCCGTTCGCAAGACGTCTGGCCCGGAGCCATCGCGTGGGACAGCCAGGCAGCCCACCCGGAGAACGTGGTGACGCGCGACATCGCCTGCGACTGCGCACAGACCCTGGGCGTCTACCTGGTGCAGTGCAACTGGCCGCACTCGCTGAACGACCCCACCGTGGCCTCGATGGGGGGCAGCCTGGTGATCTCGCCCGCGGGAGAGATCGTCCACGAATGCCCCGCCGACCAGGCCGGCATCAGCCTGGTCACACTGGACGCGGCGGGCGTGGCGCCGACGGCCGGTCGGGTGGCGGCCTGACGCGGCGGCCCCTCGGTACTCGGTCCGGCTGCCGGACCCTTTCCATCTTTCCGGTCATGACGATGCGATCCATGCTCTCGCGGACCGTCCCGCTTCTGTGCGCCGCCTTGCTCGCCGCGCCGCCCACGCTGCGCGCGCAGTCCGTGGAGGAGATCGCGCCCGGTACGCGGATGCGTGCGGTGGATGCCGCCAGCGGGCGCGTGGTGGGCACCCTCGCCGAGATCCGCGGGGACACGCTGGTGGTGCGCTCCGGCAGGGGAGAGCGCGAACACCTGGTGACGCTCTCGGTTTCGTCCCTGCGCAGGCTCCAGGTGAGCCGGGGCACGCCCAGCCGGCCCCTGTCCGCGCTGCAGGGCGCCGGCATCGGCGCGGTGAGCGGCGCCGTGGGCGGAGTGGCAGGAGTTACGCTCGCGAGGCTTTCGTTCGATGACGACTGCGACGGCACCGAGGACGACCTCCTCTGCCTGAGCGGCGCCAGGTGGACCCTGATCGGTGTGGTCATCGGGGCCCCGCTGGGCGCGGCCTGGGGCGCCGCCATCGGGTTCGTGTTTCCGCAGGAGCGGTGGCGTTCGCTGCCCATCCGCGGTGCTCCGGCCGTCACGCTGAACGGATCGGCGGGCGGCTTGCAGCTGGCGCTGTCCATCCCCGTGCCCTGACGGGCTCGCGCGCCGTCTGGCGCGGACTGCACGATGGGATCGCGCGTAGTGGAGAGGGTGGTGCGCGGGCGGGCCGCCCCCCATCCCCGGCCCGTCCCCCACAAACTGCGTGGGGGAAGGGAGGTGGCGGCGGGGTTCGCGCGCGGCGGCAGCGACCAACCTCCCTCGGCACTTTGTGGGGGGAGGTGCCAACCTGAGCGAGCGCAGGCGGCGCGGCAGGGTGCCCGCCGCCGATTTGCGCGGACTGCCCCTGCCGCAGGCCGAGCGAGTGCACACCCGCGGCCCCTTGCAGTTGAAGCCCCGCGCGGTTTGCGGGGCTTTCCGCGGTCGTTGCGGCGGCTTCAGCCGCTCACGCCCGGGGAGCGCGGCGCTGACTCGCGGGTTCAGGTGGGCTCCTGCAGAAGCAGGATCTCGCGCTCGAAGTCGATGGTCACGCGGAAGGCGCGCAGAAAGTTGAGGCCCAGCAGTCCATCGACCTCCAACCCAACGCTGCCGATGTGCTGCAGGTCCAGCGCGCAGGCGATCAGCTCCTCGGCGCGCGCGGCACCCAGCCGCACCGAATCCACCCGCACGATCTCCATCCGGCCGGATGAGCCCACGCCAGCACCGACACCCGTCACCCCGCGGGCCTGCGGCAGCTCCAGCCTGGCCGCGATCTGCTGATCCACACAGGTGAGCGTGGCGCCGGTATCCAGCACGAACCGGAAGGGTCCCTGCCCATTGACGTACACCGGCACCACCAGCGCCGCCCCGCCCGGCCCGGCCAGTTCGAACGCGACCTCGCCCGCGGCGCTGTCCGCCGGTGCCTGCACCCGTGCGGGCGCGCCCGTCTGCCCGCATGCCGCGGTCGCGAGGCCCACGAACAGGAGCACGGCCAGATTTCGCCTGATCTTCATCCCCGCTCACTGCGCCGGAGTGCTGGACGGACGGGACGGGACGGCGGCAAGTCCGGAGCCATTCCCACACCGCTCCGCATCCGTCGCGAGCGGTGGGCGCGGCTGCCATCGGGCGGTTTGCCTCACGCGCCAATCTTCCCCAGGTTTCAGTGGTACGCCTCCCGGGTCGATGAAACCCCACAGGGTCCCCGGGAGAGAAGCGGATCATCGCGAGCACGCCCACCTGACGCTGACCTCCAGGAGCCGATGCAAACCCGCTTTCGCATGATGGATCGTCCGTCGCCCACCGGCCGGAGCCGTGCGCGGCTGGTTGTTCGGCTGCTCGTCCCCGTCCTCCTGCTGTCGCTCCCTGCCGGGGGCACCGCACAGGAGCCGGCGGAGCCGCGGCCGGGAAGCCTGCTGCGCGTGGAGACGCCGGAGGGGCGGTACATGGGCTACCTGCTCGCGAGCCCGGTGGACTCCCTGGTCCTGCAGTCGCGCGCCACGGATGCACGGTTTCACATAGCCGTGCGGGACATCCTGTACGCGGAGGAGAGCCTGGGACGCATTTCCATCCAGGGTCTTCTGGTGAAGCGCGCGTTCCAGGGCGGGGCCGTGGGCGCCGTGGCGGGGGCGCTGGCCGGGTTCTACCTGCAGTCCGAATTCGGCCTGAAGCGGGTGGACCTCGCCATCCTGGTCGGCGCGCAAACGGGTGTGATCGCAGGGGGCATTTCCGCGGTCTCGGAACCGCGCCCCGAACGGTGGCGAGCCATCCGCATCCCCGGCCGGGGGCGGTGACCTTTCCGCGCGCTTCCGTCAATCCGCCCCCGTTTTCGCTCCACCCGCCCTCCCGTGCAGCCACGCATCCGTGCCGGTGCGGCATGGCTGCCGCACTCGCGTGGGCGAGGCCTGCTGATGACGTGCGGATGTGGCTCGCATTGAATCCTCCCTCTTCCCGTTTGCGCCGCCTGCGCGGCGCGCCTACAATCCACGAATGGCGCAGCCATCCAGCGCGCCGTGCGGATCTTCCCCACCGACGCCGCAAGGTTCGGGGTCGCCGCGGGATGGGGTGAAGGCGACATCCTGCTCATCGGCGAGATCTCCGAGCGCGGATTTACCCCCGTCTCTTCCACGTAATCCCGCCCCTGCCCGCCGGTCGGCATCGGCAATCCACCTGGCACGACGAGAGAGTATCCCATGACCACGCGCTCGCTTCTCGCGGTGCTCCTCGGCCTGATCGCCTCGCTGCCGGCCACGGCGCGCGCGCAGACGCCGGGCGAGAGCAGCCGGGCAGCGCCCGCCGTGTTCGCCGACCCGCAGCGCCTGGCGAAGCTGAGCGCCGCGTTTCCGCGGGTCGACAGCCTGATGCACGCGTTCGCCGCGCGGCAGCGGGTGCCCGGCATCGCGTACGGCATCGTGGTGGACGGGCGGCTGGTGCACGCGGGGACGGCGGGGTACCGCGAGCTTTCGTCGCGCGCCGCCGTGGACACGTCGACCGTCTTCCGCATCGCCTCGATGAGCAAGAGCTTCGCGGCGGCGGCCATCCTTCAGCTGCGCGACGAGGGGCGGCTCTCGCTGGACGACCCCGCCGAGCGCTACGTGCCGGAGCTCGCGGCGCTGCGGGATGCCACCAGCGACGCGCCCAGGATCACCATCCGCCACCTGCTCTCGCACTCCGCCGGCTTTCCCGAGGACAACCCGTGGGGCGACCAGCAGCTCGCGGCCACCGAAGGCGAGCTGTCGGCCATGATGCGCGGCGGCATCCCGTTCTCCACCGCTCCCGGCACCGCGTACGAATACTCCAATTTCGGTTACGCCATCCTGGGCCGCATCGTGGCCAACGTCTCCGGAATGACGTACGAGCGCTACCTGGACGAGCGCATCCTGCGGCCGCTGGGGATGACCTCCACCACCCTGGAGCCCTCGGCCGTGCCGCCGCACCGGCTGGCGCACGGCTACCGCCTGGTGGACGGCGAGTGGGTGGAAGAGGCGCAGCTGCCGGACGGCGCGTTCGGCCCCATGGGCGGCATGCTCACCTCGCTGGCTGACCTGGCGCGCTGGGTGGGGCTGATGCTGGACGCGTGGCCCGCGCGGGACGGAGACCAGGCCGGCCCGCTGCGCCGCTCGTCGCTGCGCGAGATGCAGCAGGTGGCGCGCTACAGCGGCGCGTCGGCGGTGCGCGACACCGCGGCGGGTACGGTGACGCTGAGCGCGGGCGGATACGGCTACGGGCTGGGGATCCGGCAGACGTGCCTGTTCCGC
>JAHWJJ010000182.1 GCA_019348475.1 Gemmatimonadota bacterium
GGCGGCCGGTGAAGATCCTGTACACCCGCGAAGAGGTGTTCTACGCCCACCGCGGCCGGCACCCGTTCCACATGAAGTACCGCGTGGGCGCCACGGCCGACGGCAAGCTGAAGGCGGTGGACGCAAAGACGCTGCTGGACGGCGGCGCGTACTCCTCGTTCGGCCTCGTTACCACGTACTACAGCGGCCAGCTGCTCGCCGCGCCGTACGAGATCCCGGCGTACCGCTTCGACAGCACGCGCGTGTTCACCAACAAGCCGGCGTGCGGACCCAAGCGCGGCCACGGCAGCGTTCAGCCGCGCTTTGCCTTCGAGGTCACGCTCGACAAGCTGGCGGAGCGGCTGGACCTGGACCCGATCGAGCTGCGGCGCCGCAACTTCATGGGCAGCTTCCGGCGGACGGTGAACGAGCTGCGCGTGACCAGCAACGGCTTCATGGAGTGCCTGGACGCGGTGGAACGCGCCAGCGGCTGGAAGGAGCGCCGGGGGAAGCTGGGGTACGGGCGCGGCCTGGGCGTGGCGGGCTCGTGCTACATCAGCGGGACCAACTACCCCATCTACCCCAACCGCATGCCCCAGTCCGCCGTACAGCTGCAGGTGGACCGCTCCGGGCGCGTCGCCGTCTTCTCCGGCGCGTCCGACATCGGACAGGGCTCCACCTCGCTGGTGGCCTACATCGTCTGTGAAGAGCTGGGGGTGCCGCTGGACTACGTGCGCGTGCTCCCGTCCGACACCGACTTCACCCCCGTGGACCTGGGGGCCTATTCGTCGCGCGTCACCTTCATGCTGGGCAACGCCTGCGTTGACGCCGCGCGCAAGCTCAAGGCGCTGGTGCAGGACGCCGTCGGCGCGGAGTGGGAGATCCCGGCGAAGCGCGTCCTGCTCGCCGGCGGGCGCGCGATGGACGGGCAGGACACGGGGCGCTCGATTTCGATCGTCGAGGCGTTCAACCTCGCCGAGGCAAAGCACGGGACGCTGGGCTCGGTGGGATCGTACAACACGCCGCGCGACGTGCACGGCGAGTACCGCGGGGGGACGATCGGCGCGTCCCCCGCGTACTCGTTCACGGCGCACGTGGCCGAGGTGGAGGTGGACGCGGAGACGGGGTTCGTGGAGGTGAAGACGATCTGGGTCGCGCACGACTGCGGCCGCGCGCTCAACCCCACCATCGTCGAGGGGCAGATGGAGGGCTCGGCGTACATGGGCTTTGCCGAGGCCCTGATGGAGCAGCACATCATGAAGGACGAGGACCACGGGCGCGCGGGGCTGCACAACGCGCCGTCGCTGCTGGACTACCGCGTTCCCACCTCGCTGGACACGCCGGAACTGCGGTCGCTGATCGTGGAAAGCATCGACCCCGAGGGGCCGTACGGCGCCAAGGAGGCCGGCGAGGGCCCGCTGCACCCCTCCATCCCCGCCATCGCCAACGCCATCTACGACGCGGTGGGCGTGCGGATGGACTCGCTCCCCTTCTCACCCCCGCGCGTCTGGCGCGCGTTGCAGGACAAGGCCGCGCAGGAGCAGGAGCCCGAGCGCATCGCCGCGGACTGAGGGGCCATGCGCGGGCTGCGCCGCCGCCTCCGCTTTCTCACCATCGCCGCGCTGGTCGTGGGGGCGTGGCAGTTCGTGACGGGTGGCGCCACCTAGCGGCCGAGCGTGCGCCCGCTGGGGTGGAGCGATCGCGGGGAACTGCTGTTCATCCACCAGGAGGAGACGGGCGGGTACGACTGGCGGGAGTATGCGTGCGGCGGCTCGGCCTGTACGCGTTGGGACGCCGCGGCGGGCCGCGCCCGGTACTGACGGGGCGTGCGTGGTGCGGGCCCCACAAAGGCGTGGCAGAGGCCAGCTTTACGCTGGAGCCCGGGGCGCGCAGGCTGTTCCACGCTCCGGAAGACGGGACGTACGGCTGCGGTGCGATGCGCACGGCGGATCTGACCCGGGGACGGTGGTCCACCTTCTATCGCACCTGCGCCACGGACCTCACGGTGGGGCGGTGTCTCCCGATGGGCGCTGGTTCGTGGCGCGGCCTGTTTGCCACACGCTGTACGGTAGCGGTCCGCCGGAGGTGTTGCCCGCCGGATGCGTGGAGCCGCCCGACGGGCGAATGCGCCTGTTCGCCGCCGACGGCTCGGGCGAGCGGCCGATCGGCCGCCAGTACCGCGCGCCGGTCTGGTCGCCGGACGGGCGGTCGCTGCTGGTGATCGACCGCGACAGCGGAACCGTCGTGCGGCTGGACCTGGCGACGGGCGCAGAGCGGGTGATCGCGCGTGGCAGCGATCCGGCCTGGGAGCATGGATGGGCGGTGGATCGCCTTCATTGGCGACGAGCACACTTCCGGCAGCCCTCGCGTTTCGCTGGGGATCATCCGCGCGGACGGGACGGGCGAGCGCACCGTCTTCGTTCACCGGTACCGGCGGAAGTGGAACCTGGAGACGCGGGCGAACGGGATTCCCGAGTCGCCGCTCTGGTCCCGGACGGACGCAGGATCGTCTTTGCGCGCCACCACAACCGCGGCCACACGCTGTGGGTGGTGAACGCCGACGGCACCGGCCTTCGGCGCCTCACCCGCCCGATCGGCGCGCAGTAGCCTGTGCGGAGTGTCACTTCCGTCCGGCTGTTCACTCTGTTACCTTGCGGGCGGCGTCAAGGGTCGCCGCCCACTGACACCTCACGCCACAACCACAGGAGGGATGGATGAACATCGCACCCCTGGGCCGTGAGGCGACGCTTGAGGATCTCTGGGAGTTCGAAGGCCCCGCCGAGCTCATCGACGGGGAGATCGTTCCGATGACCGGGACGCAGTTCGGGCCCGGAAACGCCGCGTTCACCATCCGGCTCAGCCTGCACGTTCATGCGCAGACGCACGGCGGCGGGTTCGCGATCAGCGAAAGCGTGACGTTCGTCATGCAGACGCCGCGCACGCAGGCCTTTCACCCTGACGTCGCGTGGTTCGTGGGCGAGGTGCTGAACAACGAGGTGGTGCGCGGCGCTCCCGCCCTGGCCGTCGAAATCCGGAGCAACGGCGACTATGGGCCTACTGCGGAACGCAAGATGAGGCTGAAGCGCGGGCATTACTTCGCGGCGGGAACGATGGTGGTGTGGGATGTAGACGTGCTGCGCGAGCGCTGCATTCGCGCGTACCACGCCGACGATCCCGAAAACGCGGTCGTTTTCCACCGCGGTGAGATCGCGGATGCGGAGCCGGCGGTGCCCGGCTGGCGCTTTACCGTGGATGAACTCTTCGACTGATCGGCCGGACGCGTCGGTGCTCAGGCTGTCGGAGGGGGAAGGCGGAAACGGGCGCGTCCCGTCTCGCCGGATCGGTGAGCACCTCTCGCTTGCTGCCGCTGAGGGATCCGCCGAACGCGACCGCTCCGGTATTTGCTGATCTTCAGTGCTGCTGGAGACACGGCTGGTGGGCGGCCGGAGGGCCGCTTGCGGTGGCGCGGCGGATGCGGCACTTTCGCATCAGCCCTTCATCCCCCGCCCTCGCCCTGATGCGCCTTCCGCTTTTTCCCATCCCCGTGGTGCTTTTTCCGGGCGCGCCGATGCCGCTGCACATCTTTGAGCCGCGGTACCGGCAGATGGTGGCGCACTGCGTGGAGGGGAGCGAGCGGTTCGGGCTGATCTACCACGACCCCGACCGCCACGGCCCGTTCAGCACCGACAACGGAGGGGTGGGGTGCGTGGCCCGCATCCTCAAGTACCAGCCGCTGCCGGACGGCCGCTCGCTGATCCTGTGCCGCGGGCTGGACCGCTTTCGCATCGAGGACGGCATCGAGAGCGGTGCCGCGTACTGGGAGGCGCTGGCGGAGCCGTACGAGGACGAGAAGGAGGACAGGCGGGGGCTGGTGCCGCGCCGCCGCCGCTCGATCGACCTCTTCTACCGCGTGCTGGACGAGGTGGTGCGGTACAAGCAGCCGTTTCCGGAGATCGATCCCTACGCCGAAACGGGCTTTCAGATCGCGCAGGCCATCCGCATAGACCCCGGCTGGCAGCAGGAGCTGCTGGAAACGCGCCGCGAGCGCGAGCGGCTGTCGCTGCTGGACGACCTGCTGCGCGCGGTGCTGGAGTCCGGCAGCGTAGGTGAGCCGGGGCAGGGGCCGTTCGGTACCTGAGCTAGGCGTGGGAGTGCGGCGCCTCCCTGGAGTGGAACCCCCCGATGTGCGGGCAGCCTTTCAGCAGGTTGGCCGGCTCCGCGCCGCACCCCCTCCGCTCGCTCAGGCTCGCACCTCCCCCAAAGAACGCTGGGGAGAGGTTGAACAGCGCTTTCGTTCCGCATGGTGCGCGCAGCGCCGGATGACTCCCACCGGATTCGAGGATCGCTGGGGAATCCGCCCCGAGGAACGGGTGTGCCCGAGCGGCCGGAACGACCCGTCGGGGAATGGCGGCAGTGCTGGATGGATGCGGGTGCGACGGCCGTAGGCGGACCGGATGGGATCGGCAGGATGCAGGCGTCCCTTGGGAAAGAGGATGCTGCCGGCGAGGGGACGGGATCCGCGTTTTTTGGATGGGCAGTGATCAAGGTGGCGCGGCGGAGGTCTGCCGGGGCACATCATCCACCTGATCGCGATCTGTAAGAGGCCGCCCCGGCTGGACGCCGGACAACAGAGTGGAGAAGCCCGGCTCATCGAGCGGAACCGCGACTCCTCCAGCGGAGCCCGGTTCTCCGTCCGGGTGTACGAAACCGGACCGATGGCCGGCCGCTTCCCGTTCGCCCCCTCCGGGTCGCGCAGGCGAAGCGTCCCGGGCGTGCTGCTGGCTGCGACAGCGTGCTCGGACCTGTTCCTGCAGCTTCGAACTCGGCGCGGGTGATGTGCGAATACGGCGCGGCGCGGCGGTGATCCCGGGAACCCGGCAGACGTGGGAGTGAGGATAGCGCGTGATGGACGTACGTGAATGGACCCGCAGGGCGTTCGTGGCCAGGGCGGCGGCAGGCGCCGCGGCGCTGCTGCTCCCCTTTCCCCTCGCGGCGGACGGGCTCGCCGCGCCGCATCCCGATGACCGGGCGCGGCTGGCCGCCTGGCTGCGCACGCTGCGCGCGGAGGGGCTGGCAGACCCCGCCGTGCCGCTGGGGCGGGCCGTGGCGCGCGTGGGCGAGCTGGCGCTGGGCGCGCCCTACGCCGCGGCCACGCTGGAGCACTACCTTTCGGACGGCGGCTCGCCCGAAGCCGAGCCGCTGACGCTGCACCTGGACCGCTTCGACTGTGTGTCGCTGGTGGAGTCGGCCCTCGCCGTGGCGCGGACGGCGGCGGCCCCCGGCGCCGGCTGGGAGCGGTTTGCGCGCGAGGTGGAGCGGATGCGCTACCGCGGCGGCGTGCGGCGCGGATACGCCACGCGGCTGCACTACTTCAGCGAGTGGATTCGCGACGGCGAGCGGCGCGGCCTGCTGCGCGACCTGGGGCCGGAACTGGGGGCGGTGCCCGACGCGCGTCCGCTGCGTTTCATGTCCGAGCACCGCGGCAGCTACCCCGCCCTGCGCGACGACGCCACCTTCGCCGCCATCGGGCAGATGGAGCGGGCGCTCGACTGCTGCCCGCGCAACCTGATCCCCAGGGCGCGCATCCCGGAGATCACGGAGCGGCTGCAGACCGGGGACGTGCTGGCGTTCGCCACCGGCATCGCGGGGCTGGACGTGACGCACACCGGCTTTGCGTACCGGGACGCCGCGGGGGTGATGCGCGTGCTGCACGCCCCGCTTTCGGGCGGGGTGGTGCAGGTGAGCCCCGGCACCGTGACCGACTACGTGAACGGCCTCCGCGGCGCCACCGGCATCCTGGCCGCCCGCCCCCTGCGCGCCTGATCGCCCAGATCCGCGCGCGCGGAAAAAGCATCGCTCTCCGATCGCTCGAGGACCGTCACCCGAATCGGCCCCGCCACGCAACGTGGCGGGGCTGCTTTCGTTCCGGGGCGGGCGCGACGCGGCGCCTGTGGAATCCGGACAGATGCGGCGGAGGCGGTGGCCCATCTCGCCACGATCTGCATCATTCCCCTGCGCGCGAACAGGAACATCCCGAATTCCAGCAAAGGACACTTGCGCCGACCGCGCGTGAATGCTATTGAAATACAACGCGAAAGCACGTCGCAAACGCCTTACCTCGACCCGATCTTCCGTTCGGCGGTTCCCAGTCCACCCCCCGGCACACCGATCCCGGAGCCGGGCCGCGCGTTGCACACAACTCTACTCCCGGAGGCCCCCGTGATGTGCCCATCCCGTCTGCGCTGGTGGCTCGGCGCGACAATGCTCCTGCTGTGCGGCGCGCTGCCGTCGCGCGCGGCGGCGCAGGATCCGTACGTGATCACCGGCACCGTGCTGGATACCGAGTCGCAGGCGCCGCTGGCCAACGCCAGCGTGCAGCTGCGCACCGGCGGTACCGCCACGCCCGCGGCCAGCACCGTCACGGATGCGGCAGGCCGCTTCACCCTGCGCGCCCGGGTGGCCGCCGGAAGGTACACGCTGCAGTTCTCGCAGATCGGACGCGGCACCGCCACCCGGCAGGTCACGCTGGGGGCCCAGCGCGAGGTCGCCGTCGGCGCCGTTGCGCTGGCGCCCGCGGCGCTGCAGCTGGAGGAGCTGATCGTCACCGGCACGGGCGTGCCGGTGGAGCGGCGCGAGGTGGGGAACACGGTGGCCACCGTGCGCGGCGAAGAGATCAACCAGGCCCCCGCCGCCGTCTCGGTGGAGCGCGCGCTGCAGGGCCGCATCGCCGGGGCCGTGATCTCGCAGAACTCCGGCAACCCTGGCGCGGGTGCCACCATCCGCCTGCGCGGCACCAGCTCCATCCTGGGCGGCGCCGACCCGCTGATCGTGGTGGACGGCGTGATCATCGAGAACAACACCGACCCGCTGCTCAGCCTGAGCTCCAACGCCTCGCGCCAGGGCTCGGCCATCAGCAGCCGGCTTACGGATATCGCGCCGGGCGACATCGAGCGCGTGGAGGTGCTGAAGGACGCGGCGGCGGCGGCCCTGTACGGGTCGCGCGCCAACAACGGCGTCATCCAGATCTTCACCCGCCGCGGGTCGCAGGGCGAGCCGCGGGTCAGCTTCACCAGCGAGTACACGTCGTCGGAGACGCCGGGCTACTTTCCAATCAACCAGGCGCCGCGGGCGGGGCTGGGCGACGTGTCGTTCCTGCGCAAGCCGGACGGCTCGCGGTACGCGCTGGGCGACCCCATCACCCGGTACAACGTTCAGCCGCAGATCTTCCAGACCGCCCCCGGCTTCAACAGCCACCTGTCGATCTCGGGGGGCAGCGGCGGCAGCACCTACTACATGTCGGGGGGGTGGACGGACCAGGAGGGGATCATCCGCAGCACCGGCCACGAGAAGCGGACGGTGCGCGGCAAGATCACGCAGCGGGTTTCCGACGTGCTCGAGGTGGCGCTGAACGGCAGCTACATCCAGTCCAACACCCGCTACCAGGCAGAGGGCGAGCAGACGGCGGGCGCGCTGACGATCGCCCTGTTCACCCCCACCGGGTTCAACTACGCGTTCGACCCCGAGCTGGGCCGGTTCCCGTACACCCCCATCATCACCGCCAACCCGCTGCAGGTGCTGCGCGAGGTGCGGGCCGAGGCCAACGTGGACCGGCTGCTGGGAAGCGTGCAGGGCACCCTTTCGCCCACGGACAACCTGACGGTGACGGCGCTGCTCGGCCTTGACGACTCGCGCGAGGCCAACCTGCTGCTGCAGCCGCCGTACTCCACCGGGCCCGCCTTCACGGGGTTCATCAGCAATCCCGTACGCTCGATTCGCCGCTACAACGCCGACGTCACGGCCAACCTGGAGACGCCGCTGGGGAGCGCGATGCGGCTCACCAGCACGCTGGGGTCCCGCTACACCTCGGACCACACCAACACCGTGCGCGCCGGTGCCGAAAACCTGCCGCCGGGGCAGGAGACGGTGGGCGGGGCCACGCAGTTCGCCTCGCAGGGGATCATCGAGGTGCGCACGTTCGGCGCTTTCCTGCAGGAGCGGCTGGCGATCTCGGAGCGGCTGTTCCTGACCGGCGCGCTGAACATGGAGGCCTCGTCGGCGTTCGGGGCGGAGGAGCGCTGGCAGCTGTTCCCCCGCGCGGGCGCGTCGTGGGTGGTGGACGAGATGCCGTTCTGGGAGGGGAACCCGGCCGCGCGCGTCGTGAGCGCGCTGCGGCTGCGCGGGTCGTACGGCCAGACGGGCGGGCAGCCGCCGGCGGCGTACGGCATCTTCAACAACTTTACGGACGTGATCTTCGCGGGCCGGCCGGGGCAGGCGGGGAGCACGGTGCTGGGGAACCCCAACCTGAAGCCCGAGCGGCAGCGCGAGTGGGAGGGCGGCTTCGACGTGGGGCTGCTGAACGACCGCGCCATCCTCGAGTTCACCATCTACGACCAGCTGACGCGCGACGTGGTGCTGCTGCGGTCGCTGCAGAGCAGCTCCGGGTTCGACGTGCAGTACCAGAACATCGGTGAGATCTCCAACCGCGGCATCGAGAT
>JAHWJJ010000183.1 GCA_019348475.1 Gemmatimonadota bacterium
GCCGCCGGCGGGCTGGAGCGTCGCCGGGTCCAGCGGCCGGCCCTCCACGTCGAACACGATCACGGGCGCGATGGGGCGGATCTTCTCCAGCACCTGCGCGGCGTCGCCCACGACCACGATCACGGCACGGTCCGGGTGCAGGTATTCGCGGGCCACCCGCTGCACGTCCGCCGCCGTCACCGCGCTCACGCGCTGCACGTACTGCGTAAGGTGCTCCGGCGGCAGCCCCAGCAGCCGCGTGGTGGCGAGCATGGACGCCGCCTGCGCGGGCGTTTCCAGGCTCCCCGGAAACGAGCCCATCAGAAAGCTCTTGGCCCGGTCCAGCTCCGCCTGCGGCACCGGCTCGTCGCGAATGCGGCGCAGCTGCACCAGCACCTCGGCCAGCGCGCTGTCCGTCACCGCGCTGCGCACGTCGGTGCTGGCGGAGAAGGCGCCGCCGCCCAGCAGCCGCGAAAAGCGCGAGCGGGCGCCGTACGTCCAGCCGTGCTGCCCGCGCAGCACCTCTTCCAGCCGCGAGTCGCCGCTCAGCCCCAGCACCATGTTCATCACCTGCACGGGGTAGTAGTCCGGATCGTCCGGCTGCAGCCCCGCGTGCCCCACGTACAGCGACGACTGCACGCTGTTGGGCCGGTGCACCAGGTAGATCTCCGTCCCCTCGCGCGCGCGGGGCGCGGGATACGCCGGCTCCGGCGCCGCGGCCCCGGACCACTCGCCAAACCAGCGCCGCGCCATCTCCTGCGCCTGCGCCGGCGTCACGTCGCCCGACACCACCAGCAGCGCGTTGCCGGGGACGAAGTGGGTGCGGTGGAACGCAGCCACGTCGTCGCGGGTGAGGGCGGCGACCGTCTGCGGCGTGGAGCGGCGGCCGTACGGATGCTCGGGGCCGTACACCTGGCGGTCGAACATCCGCGACGCCAGCGTCCCCGGGCTGCCCAGCGCGGCGCGGAGCGCGGCCAGCTGCTGCGCGCGGGCCGTCTCCAGCTCCGGTTCCGGGAACGACGGGCGCAGCACCACGTCGCTCAGCAGCTCGAAGGCGAGCGGAAGCTGGTCGCTCAGCACGCTGACGCTGGCCTCCAGGTTGTCCTGCTGCGCCGACGCGCCGATGCTGCCGCCCACGCCCTCCACCGTCTCGGCGATCTGCACGGCGGTGCGGGTGGCCGTTCCCTTGTCCAGCAGCGCCGCCGTCATCTGCGCCAGCCCCAGCTTGTCCGCCGGATCGGACGACGAGCCGGAGCGGACGTACAGGTCCAGGTTGGCCACCGGGAGCGCGTGGTTCTCCACCACCAGGATGCGCAGCCCGTTGGGGAGCTGCGTCTCCGCGAAGGGGGGAAAGCGGATGGGCCGCTGCTCCAGCGGCGGGGGCGGCGCGGACTGCGCCGCGGCGGCGGCCGGCAGCGCTACGGCCAGCAGGGCGGGCGCGGCCAGGCGGACGATGGTGTGCTTCATCGCGGGGCTCCTCACTGGTCGCGGCCGGGAAGGGTGATGACGACGGCGCGGTTCTCCGGGCGCAGGTACTGCCGCGCCACCCGCTGCACGTCGGCGGCGGTCACCGCCATGTAGGGGTCCATCCAGGTGCGGATGGTGGCCGGGTCGCCGTAGTACAGCGTCGCGCGCTGCAGCGCCTCGGCCTTGCCCATCGCCGTCTGCAGCGAGCGGACGAAGCGGGCGCGGGTCTGGTTCTTGGCGCGCTGCAGCTCCGCGTCGGTGATCCCCTCCGACGCGATCCGGGTGATCTCCTCGTCCGCCAGCGCCTCCAGCCGCCCCGCGTCCACGCCCTGATTGGCGCGCACGTACACCATCATCAGCCCCGGCCCGCGGCGCAGGTCGCGGAACACCACCGCGAAGCTGGCGGCGCGCTCCTGCTTCACCAGCCGCTGGTTCAGGCGCGAGCTGGCGCCGCTGCCCAGGATCATCCCCAGCAGGTCCAGCGGGTAGGCGTCGGGGTGCGTCATGGGCACGGCGCCGTAGCTGGCCATGAACGCGGGAAGGTTGGCGTTGGCGTCGCGTACCGTGTCTCGGCTGGGCAGGTTGCGGAACGGATCCGTGCACTCCACCGGCGGCGGCTCGGGCCCGCGCGGGATGCCGCCGAAGTACTGCTGCACCAGCTGGCGCGCCACCGCGGGATCGAAGTCGCCCACCAGCGTGAGCGTGGCGTTGTTGGGCGCGTAGTAGGTGGCGAAGAACTGCTGCACGTCCTCGATGCGCGCCGCGTTCAGGTCGTCCATGGACCCGATCACCTCGTGCGCGTACGCAAAGCACCCCTGCGGGTCGTACGGCGCGGTAAAGGCGCGCTGCAGCGAGTTGCCGTACGGCGAGTTGTCCACCCGCAGCCGGCGCTCCTCCTTTACGATCTCCTGCTGGTTGGCCAGCTGCGCCGGCGTCACGTTCAGCGCGCGCATGCGGTCCGCCTCCAGCCACAGCGCCAGGTTCATGCGGCTGGGCGGCACCGCCTGAAAGTAGTTGGTGCGGTCTTCGCTGGTGGATGCGTTCAGGTTCGCCGCCCCCGCCGCGCGAAGGAGCCGGGTGTGCTCGCCCTTGGGCGCGTTCTGGCTCCCCTCGAACATCATGTGCTCGAACAGGTGCGCAAACCCGGTGCGCCCCGCGCGCTCGTTCCGGCTGCCCACGTCGTACCACAGGTTCACGGCCACCACCGGCGTGGCCGGGTCGGGGGCCAGGATGACGCGCAGCCCGTTGTCCAGGCGGTAGGTTTCGAAGGGGACGTCGACCGGCGTGGCGCTCTGCGCGGCCGCGGGCGCGGCGGCGGCCAGCAGCGCCAGCGCGGCCGTCAGCCCCCGGACCAGGGATGGGATCATGTAGCCTCCATCGCGTGGGCCGCGGCGGTGCGGTACGCTTTCGCGTCCCCCGCGGCATTGTGATCCGCGCGCGCGCCTGGCAGCCGGTGCGGGCGCGCGGAGCCGGATCTGGGATAGGGTAGTTTGCGGTGCGTGCGAAGAATTTAGCAAGCCCCGCGGGCTGGATGCGAAACTGCCGGGCGACGTGGGCACGGGAGAGCACGTCGAGATCGGGACGGCATGGCGCGACGTCCGGCGCCCCCCATCCCCGGCCCTTCCCCCACAACTGCGTGGGGGAAGGGAGATGGTGACGGAGCCCGCGGCACGCGGTCGAGTTCTCCCCTTTTCTCCCGCGCAGCGGGGGAGAGGGGCCGGGGGAGAGGGGGCCCTCCGCGGGCGGCAGGATGACCGCAGCCGTGCACGGGCGCGGCGCCCCACCGTCGGCCGCACGGGCGAGATCCCGGGGGGTGGAGAGCGTGGTGCACGGGCGGGCCGCCCCCCATCCCCGGCCCTTCCCCCACAAACTGCGTGGGGGAAGGGAGATGGAGACGAAGCCCGCGATCGAAGTTCTGCGCTCCGATGCAGTTCTCCTCCGGGGCAGTTCGCCGGGGAAGGGGGTGGGGACTCGCTCGACATCCGGGATCGCGCATGGCGTAAAACGGTAGATCCTGTTAAATTACGGGGTTTACGTGAAAAAGCGCGAAAACGAAAGCAGACACGCGAATGCAATCGGACCCGGAAGTGAAGAGCCCGGGCCACTGCAGACACTCTCAAGGAAACGAATGCGATTCACCGAGTTGGACCTCGCGCCGGAGCTGGTGCGAAACGTAACGGAGCTGGGCTACGAGACGCCCACTCCCATCCAGCAGCAGGCCATTCCCGCCGCGCTGGAAGGCAAGGACGTACTGGGCCGCGCGCCCACCGGGACGGGAAAGACGGCGGCCTTCATGCTCCCCACGCTGCACCGCCTGCGCGGCAAGGAAGGGCTGCGCTGCCTGGTGCTGTGCCCCACGCGCGAGCTGGCCATCCAGGTGGCCGAGAACGCCCGGGGCTACGCCCGCAACACCGAGCTCTTCGTGGGCCTGGTCTACGGCGGCACCCGCGTGGACGCGGACCTGCGCGACCTGCGCGCCGGCGTGGAGGTGCTGGTGGGCACGCCCGGGCGCGTGAACGACCACCTGGAGCGCAACAACATCGACCTGTCGAACGTGGAGGTGCTCATCCTGGATGAGGCCGACCGCATGCTCGACATGGGCTTCAAGCCGCAGATCGACCAGATCCTGCGCCGCTGCAAGCGCACGGGCCGGCAGACGCTGTTCTTCAGCGCCACCATGCCCAATTCCGTGAAGTCGCTGGCGTACGAGATGCTGCGCGATCCGGTGACGGTGGAGGCGGCGCCCAGGGTGACCACCGCCGAGGGGGTGGACCAGTTCGTCTACCCGGTGGAGCCCAGCAAGAAGACGGACCTGCTGCTGCACCTGCTCAAGGGCAAGGAGTTCAGCTCGGCGCTCGTCTTCTCCCGCACCAAGTTCGGCGCGGACCGCATCGCGGGGCAGCTTACCCGCGCGGGGCTCAAGGTCGAGGTGATGCACAGCGACCGCAACATGACGCAGCGGGTGCGCGCGCTGGAGGCGTTCCGCGCCGGCGAGGTGCAGGTGCTGGTGGCGACCGACGTGGCCCAGCGCGGCATCGACGTCGAGGGGATCAGCCACGTCATCAACTACGACGCGCCCAAGGACCCCGAGGGGTACGTGCACCGCGTGGGCCGCACGGCGCGGGCGGGCGAGACGGGGGTGGCCATCACCTTCATGTCCGGCGGCGAGATCGGCGATGTGGCCGCGGTGGAGCACCTGCTGGGATACCGCATCGCGCGGGTGAACGTCCCCGGCTACAGCGTCTTCGCCGAGGAGAGCACGGATGGCGAGCCGCAGGTAACCACGGTCACCATGCCCGTCTCCAAAAAGGAGGAGCGGGCGTCGCGCGGCCGCCGCATGGGCAAGCACGCCGCAAAGGAGCTGTCGCCCGAGGAGCTGCAGAAGCTGCTGGGCGTCGGCACCGCGGCGTAACCCACGGCGCCGGCCCCGGCAGGCCGTTCGGCGGATCGACGGATGGTGAGAGGGGCGGTTCCTGCGCGGGCCGCCCTTCCGTGCGTCCGGCGGGTTCTGCTACCGAATCCGAAATCGCGTATGTCATTCCGAAGGAGGCGCCACGCCGGACGCGCCCAGGGCAGATCGCTTGGCGCCGACTGAGGAATCTACTCGCCCGATCTGGTGGCCTGCTCGCGCAGGTTCTACTCGCAGCCTCGCCCTTCTTTTTGTCGGATCCGGACCAGCCAGCGCCCTCCGGGCTCGTAAACCTCGCCCACCTCCCCCGAAACTGCCGGGGGAGGTTGCGCGATGGGCTGCACCCGCGATGAAGTTCTCCTCTCCCCCATGGGGTTCATGGTGGAGAGGCTGGGAGAGGGGGGCGCCCGGCGCGCGGCAGGATCTTGGTCGATCCTCCGCGACGCCGGCGCCCTCCGTTCTCGCCTCTCCGCGAGGAAGGAGCAGGGACGGGCGGGGGAGGGCACCCCGGGCGCCGTTGTTGCATCGCCCGGCCGCGGGTACTCCGTTCCATCCACACGATCCGCATGTCCGACCCTAGCCCGCACGAGCCACGGAACATCTACCGGGGGGGATACTTTCCCGCGCTGCGCGACCGGCTGCGCGACGTGGGCCGGTTTGCGCGGCAGCTGGTGACGGACCCCGGCGTCGCCATCCCCAGGGCCGGGCGGTGGCTGCGCGGGTCGCTGGCCCAGGACGCGGCGCTCTTCGGTGGGATGGCGCGCTCCGTCACGGGGGGGATCGCGGCGGGGGTGCGGCATCCCCGCCACCGGCGCTGGATCATCCCCCTTTTCGCCCTGGCCGGGTTCGCGGTCACCTTCTCGTGGCAGCGCTGCGGCGTCACGGGGTGCCCGGACGTCCGGCGGCTGGGGAGCCTGCAGCCGGGCGGGAACGCGCTGGTGTACGATGCGCGCGGCAACGTGATCGCCGACCTCTCGCCCACGCGCTGGCAGGTGATCGACATCGACCGCCTGCCCGACTACGTGGGCGAGGCGTTCGTCGCCGTGGAGGACCAGAACTTCTACCGGCACGGCGGCGTGCACTGGCCGCGCTTCATCGCGCAGACCCTGCGCAACCTGGTCCCCGGCCAGCGCGGGGCAGGGGCCAGCACCATCACCATGCAGGCGGCGCGTAACGTCTTTCCCGACCGGCTTCCCGCCAGCGAGCGCACCATTCGCCGCAAGCTGCTGGAGATCCGCGTGGCGCAGGAGATCGAGCGGCACTACGGGAAGAAGGACATCCTGCAGCTGTACCTGAACAACATCTACTTCGGCGAGGGCGTCTACGGCATCCAGTCCGCCGCGCGCGTGTACTTCGGCAAGAACGCGGCGGACCTGCGGCTCAGCGAGGCCGCGCTGCTGGCCGGGCTTCCCAAGGCGCCCACCCACTACAACCCGCGCCGCAACCTGGAGCGCTCGGTGCAGCGCCGTAACCTGGTCCTGTCGCTGATGGCGGCGCAGGGGCGCATCACGGCCGACGACGCGGCGGAGTCGAAGGACGCGCCGGTGCGGCTGGCCCGCTGGCGGCCCGAGGAGCGGCGCCGCAGCCGCGCGCCGTACTTTACGGAGGCCGTCCGCCGCCACCTGGAGGCGCAGCTGGGCGACGCGCTGTACCAGGGCGGCCTGCGCATCCACACGACGATGCAGCCCCGCGTGCAGTCCGCGGCGGAACAGCAGCTCGAGGCGCAGCTGCGGGCCGTGGAGAACGGGGCTTTCGGCCCCTTCCGCGGGCCGCGGCGCTCGCAGTACCGCGATTCCACCGAGACGCCGTACCTGCAGGGCGGCGCCGTGTTCATGGACGCGCGCACCGGCGACGTGCTGGCGCTGGTGGGGGGGCGCTCGTGGGAGGAGTCGCAGTTCGACCGCATGACCCGCGGGCTGCGGCAGCCGGGGTCCGCATTCAAACCGTTCGTCTACGCGGCCGCCGTGGCGGAGGGCGTTTCTCCGGTGGACACCGTGCGCGACGACACCCTGCGCCGCGTGCTGCCCGGCGGCGAGGTGTGGGTGCCCCGCAACTTCGACGGGCGGTACCGCGGGCGCGTGACGGTGCGCCACTCGCTTCGTCAATCCATCAACACCGTGGCCGTACAGCTGGCGGAGCAGGCGGGGCTGGACGACGTGGAGGCGATGGCGCAGCGCGCGGGGATAAGCGCCGACATCCCGGCCCTTCCCTCCGTGGCCATCGGCGCCACCGCGGTGCGGCCCATCGAGCTGGTGACGGCGTACACGCCCTTCGCCACCCTGGGGTACCGGGTGCAGCCGCGCTTCGTCACCCGGGTGGAGGACCGCGAGGGGAACGTGGTGTGGCGGGGCCGCGTCCGCCGCCGCCGCGTGATGGACCGCGGCGTGGCCTTCCTGGTCACCAGCATGCTGCGGGGGGTGATCGACGGCGGCACCGGCAGCGCCGCCCGGGCCGCGCTGGGCGCCGGCATCCCCGCCGCGGGAAAGACGGGGACCACCAACGGCGCCACCGACGCCTGGTTCGTCGGCTTCACCCCCCAGCGGGTGGGCGCGGTGTGGATCGGGTTCGACCGGCCCCGCACCATCACCGACGAGGGGTCGGGCGGGCGCGTGGCGGCGCCGGTGTGGGGGCGCATCATGCGCGTGGCCGTACGCGGCGAAGAGCCGGAGGCGTGGAAGCCCCCCGGCGGCGTGGTGCGCCGCCAGGTGACGGAGAAGGGTGATCGGGTGATCGCCCCGGGGTGCCGCGCGCGCGGCGGCACGTACACCGAGTACTTTCTCCGCCGGCACGTCCCCGACGCCGTCTGCCCGCGCGGCACGCGGCGCGACGAGCGGGGGTGGTGGGAGCGCACCCGCGACGACGTGGGCACCCGCATCGGCGAGTGGTCGCGCGACGTGTGGGAGGAGCTGCGCGGCCGCGCGCGGCGTACGGTGGGCCGCGAAGACCCGGTGGATCCGGACGAAGGGACGCGTCCCGCGCGGAGGGAGCCGCGCGAGGAACGACGCGCGCGCGAGCGGCCGTCGGAGGAGCGCGACACCGCCGCCGTGCGGCCGGTGGAGCCCGTGGACCCGCCGGTGGAGCCGCTGGACGTCCCGGTGGAGGAGGTGCCGCGGCCGCGGCGCGACACCCTCCGCATTCCGGAGCCGCAACCGTCCGTCCCCGCGGACACCCTGGTGATCCCCGCGCGGGACGACGAGCCGGTGCGGGTGGAGCCGCGGGCCCCGCCGGCGCCGCCGGCGCCGGTCCCCGTCCGCGTGGAGCCGCCGCCGGGGTGAGTGGCACGCCGGATGCTTCCAAGAACGCTCGTTTCTCCGCGGCGGCGCCCGTCCGCCGCGGCGACGGGTCCGGGCCGCGGCCGGTGAGGTCCGGAGCGGCGCGTTGCCCGTCCGGCGGGACCGTGTAGATTGCGGCCCCGCCGCGGGCACCATGCAGCGAACAACGAGCCGCGGCCTGCCGCGTGGTCCCCCTGGCCCGCGGCGCAGCCGCATGCGCACCGTCCAGCCACGTCCTGATGCCCCAACCCCGCCGGTCCGCGGTGCGCCGCCTGCTCCGCCGCCTTCCCACGCGCTCC
>JAHWJJ010000184.1 GCA_019348475.1 Gemmatimonadota bacterium
CCATCACTCCATCACTCCATCACTCCATCACTCCATCACTCCATCACTCCATCACTCCATCACTCCATCACCCCTTCACCCCTTCACCCCATCACTCCAGCCGCCCGGCACATCGCTTGCTCGTCCACCCGCGTTTGCCTGAAGCTTTCCGGTCCCCCGTGGAAACCCGAGATGTCCGAGATCCCCCGCGAAGCCGTCCTCCGGGCCGTGCTCCCCATCCTTTCCGAGGCGTTCGCCGGGCCCGCGGACCCGCGCAGCACGCACTTCGTGGACAACCAGGCGGACTGCGGCCTGTTCGGCACCCTTGACGCGCTGACGGCCGGGCAGGCGTCCACGCCGGTGCAGGAGGGCGGATCCACCGCGGCGGCGCAGGCGGAGCACGTGCGCTTCAGCCTGGACGTCTCCACCCGCTGGATGCGCGGCGAGCGCGAAAAGGCCGACTGGGCGAGCAGCTGGGAGGTGAGGGAGGTGGACGACGACGCCTGGACGGCGCTGCGCCAGCAGCTGCACGGGGCCTACGACGCGTTCGTGGTGATGGTGCACCAGCAGCCGATGGACGCCGAGCTGCTGGACGGGCTGGTGGCCACGGTGGCGCACGCGGCCTACCACCTGGGCGCGCTGCGGCAGATCGCCCGGCACGCGGCGGCCCGCGCGGAGACGGCGCCGGCATGAGGCGCGGCCTGGAAGGGCTGATGGTGGGCCGCACCCTGGCCGGCCGGTACGAGGTGGTGGACGCCATCGCGCGCGGCGGGATGAGCGTGGTGTACCGCGGGCTGGACCGCACGCTGGGACGCGAGGTGGGGGTAAAGGTGGTCTCGCTTCCCGCGGAGTCGGACGCGGCGCTGGCCAACTTTCGCGAGCGGTTCCGGCGCGAGGCGGCCAGCGCGGCGCGCATCCAGCACCCCAACGTGGTGCAGATCTTCGACTACGGGACCGACCCGGAGCTGGAGCTGGACTTCATCGTGATGGAGCTGCTGCGCGGGCGCGACCTCAAACAGGCGCTGGGGGAGCGGCCCCTTCCCCGCCCCGAGGCGCTGCGCATCCTGGTGGAGGCGGCGCGGGGCGTGGCGGCCGGGCATCGCGCGGGGATCGTGCACCGCGACGTGAAGCCGGCCAACGTGTTCCTGGTGGGCGACCGGGAGATCGACGCGGTCAAGATCCTGGACTTCGGGATCGCCAAGCCGCTGGAGGACGACCCGGACCACGCGCTCACCACCATCGGCAGCCTGCCGCACTCGCCCGCGTACGCCTCGCCCGAGCAGCTGGACCTGAACGCGCAGGTCACCGCCTCGTCCGACGTGTACCAGCTGGGGCTGATCGGGTTCGAGATGCTGGCGGGGCGGCGCCCCTTCGGCGAGGAGGAGCGCGCCGCCGTCCGCGGAGGCCAGGACGTGCCCCTCCCCGCGACGGACGCGTGGCGCGGCGTGCCGGCGCCGGTCCGCGAGGTGGGCCAGCGCGCGCTGCGCCCGCGCGCGGAGGACCGCTACCCGGACGCTGGCGCCTTCGTGGAGGCGCTGACGGCGGCGCAGGCGGACGAGGGGGATGAGACCGCGTTCCACGCCGCGCCGGTGCCGGACCCCGACGCCACGGAGCTGCTGAGCGCCACCGCCGGGGTCCCGGTGATCTCGCCCCCCGCTGCGGAGGCACCCCGCACCGCCGCGGCGCCCGCCCTGCCGCCCTCCGCGCGGCGCCCGGTCCTGCCGCGCACGCCGGTGGTGTGGATCGTTCCGCTGCTGCTGCTGCTGGCCGTCGCCGTCTGGGCGGCGCGGCGCGGCGGCGGCGATCCGGAGCCCACGGCCGCCGCGCCCGTGGAGCTGGACACCGGCAGCATCGCCGCGCTGGACGAGGAGTTCGTGCGGCTGCAGGGCGTGGTGGCGCAGTCCGCCGCGCAGTCGGCCCCCGCGCCGGCGGCGGAGAGCGCCCCTGCGTCCGGGGCGCGGACCGGGGAGGCCGCGGGTGCCACAGATCCGGCCAGCGTGCTGGCGCAGGCCGAGTCGGAGATCACGGCGGCCGTCCACGACCTGAACCAGGCGTGGGTGGAGGGAGACATGCGCCGGCACGTGGGCCATTACGGCAGCCGCGTGGACTACTACAACTCGCGCAACCTGCCGCGCTCGGGCGTGCGCCGGGACCGCACCCGCGACCTGCGCCGCTACGACGACCGCCGCATCGGCATCCACGACGTGCAGGTGCAGTGGCAGGCGCCCGACCGCGCGCGGGTGCTGGTGGACAAGGAGTGGATCTTCGGCGGCGACGATGCGCCCTCGCGGCGGGGGCGTGGAATGCAGGAGTACGTCTTCAAGCGCGACGAGGACGACGGCAAGTGGTACGTGGTTTCCGAGCAGCTTCTGACGACGACGGAGGCGCGGTCGGGGGCGCAGCCATAGGGCGTCGCTTCGGTTCGCGGGCTTGTCGACGCTGTTTGTCCGGCGTCCAGCCGCGGCGGCCTTTTACGGACGGCGATCGGGTGGATGATGTGCCCGGGCGGGCCCCCCGCCGCGCCACGTCGATCCCTGCCCATCCCAAAAATGCGGATCCCGTCCCCTCGCCGGCAGCATGCTCTCTACCGGGGGACGCCTGCATCCTGCCGATCCCCTCCGGTCCGCCTCCGGCCGTCGCACCCGCATCCATCCAGCACTGCCCGCCTTCACCGACGCCCTGTATGCGGCCGCTCGGACACGACGGGTCTCCGGTGCGGCTTCCAGAACCTTTCTCTGCGATCCACGATGAGCAGACGCGGCGGTCAGTTCTTTCCCTTCCCTTTGCCCTTGCCGCGGCCCTTTTCCTCCCGTTCGCGGCCACGGCCCCGCCCCTCGTCCCGGTCGCGGACGCGTGCCTCCACCACGCGGGGAGGCGGCGTCGCGGAGCCGCCGCGCGGGATGCGGCTCACCGCCCCGCCACCGCCGTCGTCGCCCCCACCGCCTCCGGGTTCGTCCCCGGA
Source organism: Gemmatimonadota bacterium (assembly GCA_019348475.1). Taxonomy (GTDB): domain Bacteria; phylum Gemmatimonadota; class Gemmatimonadetes; order Longimicrobiales; family Longimicrobiaceae; genus Longimicrobium. The sequence goes on from JAHWJJ010000184.1 coordinate 2,942, forward strand.
ACCTCGATCCTCCGCGTCCCGGTCGTCCTCCCCACCTTCCAGCAGCACCGCGGCGATGTGCGTGGGGACGGTGATGCGCGAGGCGACCACGTATCCCTCCTCCGACCGCCCCTCCACCTGCACGGAGTCCCCGGGCTGCAGCAGGGTGGCGTCCGCGCCGCCGCCGTCCTCGCCCACCACCTCCGTCGCCATCCCCACGACCACGCGCAGGTCGGGGAGGCGTGCGTCGTCGGGGCGCAGCAGCAGCGCGCCGACGTCGGACGACCAGGCGAGCACGGCGCCGCGCACGTCCACCTCGCGCGGAACCCGGGCGGCGGGCGCCATCCGCACCCCGTTCACCATCACCACGCTCCCGCCGTCCAGCTGAACGGCGGCGGGGAAGGCGAATCCGGACTCGGGGTCCACGCGCAGCCCCTCCAGCCGCAGCCGCGCGCCGGACCGCAGGCCGGAGAGGTTGAGCACCCCGGCCGTGTCGGAGCCGTCCATCAGCCGCAGGCTCACCGGGCCGGGGGAAAGGTCCTCTACCCGGAAGCCGGCGGTGTCCGCGCGCTCGCTGCGCTCGGACTCCACCACCCACACGCCGGTCGCCGCCAGGCCCGGCCCAAAGGTGCCCTCCACCTCCGCGCCGTCCTTGCCGCCGCCGCACGCCGCCAGCGCCAGGGCCGGGACCATCCATCGCATCCGCATGGGCGCACGGCAGGGGCAGGGATCATGCCTTGGGGGCGGCGAGAGACGCGTGTAGCGGGATCGGGCGGGCCGCTACCGTTCCGACCCCCTGCGCAGTATCAGGTGGTACGCCTGGGTCAGCCCGCGCTCGAAGGCGTCCGTGCACCCCCACAGGTACAGGCGGAACAGCCGGTAGACCGCTGTGCCCCAGCGAGCCTCGATGCGGTCGCGGGCGCGGTCCAGGTTCATGGCCCAGTGGCGTGTGGTCAGCCCGTAGCTGTCGCGGTCGTTGCCCACCCGCTCCGGCTCCCACGGGGACGCGGCCACGGCCTGAAGGTACTGGTGCAGGCACAGCAGCGACCCGTTGCCCCGGTAGATGTGGCGCTCCAGGAAGGCGGAAACGTCGTACTTCTTTCGCCCGGCGCTGGCGTCCAGGTACACCTTGCCGCCGGGCTTGAGCAGCGCGTCGTAGTGGGCCAGGGTACGGGCGTAGTCCGGCAGGTGCTCCGTGACGCCCAGGTTCACGATGCCGTCGTACGGCTCCGCCGGCCGGTGCTCGAAGAAATGCTCCATCCGCACCTCGCACGGCAGCATTTGCCGCGCGATCAGGTCGGCGATGAAGCGCCGGGAAGGCTCGGAGATGGTGAGCGAGGTGACGCGGATCCCCCGGCGCCCCGCGTGCTCGGCCATGGCGCCCCACCCGCCGCCGATGTCCAGGATGCGGTCGCCGGGCTTTGCGTTCACCGCCTCGAGCGCAAAGTCCAGCTTGCGGGTGATGGCGTCTTCCAGCGGCTCGTCCGCGTGCGCGAAGAAGCCGTGCGAGTAGCAGCGGTGGCGCGTGTCCAGGAAGCTGAGAAAGAACTCGGGATCGCGGTCGTAGTGCTCGGGGATCGCGGAGCGGTCGGCCCGTACCTGACCGCGGACCAGCGGCTTGACGAAGCGCATCAGGTACGCCAGCGGATGGCGGTCGGTGAACGCGTCCCGCAGCGCCAGCACGCGCGTCAGGTCGCCGTCCACGTCCAGGTCGCCGGCGACGTAGGCCTCGGCCGCGGCGGCATGGTCCATGGACGCCAGCGCCGCCAATCCGGCGCGCGTGCGCACCACCAGCGTCGCCTGCGGCTCGCCGCCGCCGAACACGCGCAGCGGCCCCTCCTCCGTCCGCAGCGCGATGGCCGGCCGTCCGTCGTTCCCGCCGCCGACGTACCGCTCCTGAAGTCCCTTCACCACACGGTCCAGGATCGCCGCCATCGTCTCTCCTCCTCAGGCCATGTCGTGGTTCAAGTGCCCAGGTTCAAGTGCCCAGGTTCAAGTGTTAAAGGCACTGGGGACTGGGCACTTGAACCTGCCGTTCCTACAGGTGCTTCACGCACCAGGCGTGCACGCGGTCCATCTCGGCCGCCAGGTCGTCCAGAAACGCGGTGCCGCCGCCGGAGTGCGGATCGAAAAGGCGAAGCCCGGCCAGCTGCACGGCGCGCGCGTGGTCGGCCACCAGGTCGCGGGCGCGGCTGCTGGCGTGATACCCGCTCCACCCCTCCTCGTCCGCTTCGCGCGCCCAGCAGTCCACCTCCGCCAGAAAGGCGAAGACCACGGACCAGTAGCGCCACTGCGGCACCTCGGGGGTGGGCGACGCCGTCAGCCGGAACAGCCGCAGCACCCCCGCCCACGCGGTGTGGTCGGCCACGTACGTAACCGGCGCCGTGTCCATCCGCTCGATGAACCCCGCCAGCGCCATCTCTTCCGCCGCCGTGCGCATGGCCCGGCCGGAGTACGCCGTGGCCGCCGCCATCAGGCTGACCGAAGCGGCGGCGCCGCGCAGCCCCAGCAGGAACCCGAGCAGGTCCGCCTTGGCGCCCACTCCGAAGCCCGCGCGCAGCCGCAGCAGCAGCGCGGGGCCCGACGTAAGGCGCACCGGCGCAAGGGGGGTGGGCGCCGGGGTCCGCGCCTCCGGGGCCGGGCCCGCGTGCGCGCGCCAGCGGCGGTCGCCCGCCTCGGCCGCGAACCCGCCCAGGGCCTCGCGCGTGGCCAGGGGAAACGTCTCCGCCAGCGACATCATCCGCTGCACGCTCAGCAGCGCCGAGCTGCGCCGGGCGCACGCAAACACCAGGTCGTCCAGCCGCGCGTCGCGCCCGCGCAGGGTCAGCGAGAGCAGCACCAGCGCCTCGGGATCCACCACCGCTCTGGGGCGCCGTCCGCCCGCGGGCGCCGCGGCGGAGGTGAGCGCGCTCCACTGCGCCCACGCCACCTCCGTCCCCGTGCGGCGCGCCCGCTCGCCGATGCTACGGACGAGCGCGGCGGCCATCGATCTTCGGCTTCAATTCAGGAGCGCGGCGGGGGGATAGGCACGACGATTTCACCATCGAAGAACATAATCTTCACTCGTGGCGCAGGCCAGCAGGTCATCCGCTCACGCGGAAGTGGACGCCTGGGCCATGACAGCGAACGCCGGGAGAAGAAGTCAGCAGGATCGTACGCGGACAGCTCGTCGGGCCGGCTACGCCTCGCCGGCGCGGAGGGCGGCGGGGGGCGGATCCTCGGGGGGGAGCGATTCGGTGGCCTCCAGGCGGTGGACGAATACGTCGCGCACGCGCTCCACCAGCTCGTCGCCCTTCAGCCCCCGGGGGTCCACGGGGGGCTCGAACCAGACGTGGATGGTGGCGGGGCGCACGAGGAAGGTGTCCGGGCGCATGATGTCGTAGCTGCCGGTGACGATGGTGGGGATGATGGGGATCTCCGTCTCCTGCGCGAGCACGAACGCGCCCTTCTTGAACGGCTGCAGCCGCCCCGTCCGCGAGCGCGTCCCCTCCGCGAAGATCACGACCACGCTCTTCTGGGCGCGCATCTGCTCGCCCGCCCTGCGCAGCGACTGCACGGCGCGCTCGCGGTTGCCACGGTCGATGGAGATGTGCCCCGCCGCCCGCCACGCCCAGCCGAAGATGGGAACCTTCTCCAGCTCCTTCTTGGCGACGAAGTGAAAGTCCACCGGCAGCAGCCCCGCGATGGCGAAGATGTCGAACCAGGAGACGTGGTTGGCCACCAGGATGAAGGGCTGCCCCGGCTGCACGTTCTCCAGCCCGTGCGCCACCGCGCGCGAGCCGCTGGCCCACAGCGACGTGCGCGCCCACTGCCGCGACATCACCGAGAACACGTGCCCGCGAACGCCGAAGAGCGCCATGACCACCGCCGAGCCGCCGATGAACAGGGTGGCCCAGAACATCCAGAAGATCATCCACAGCGCCCGCAGCACCCCCAGGATCACGGTGCCCCTCCTCCGAAGTGTTGCCAGGCCTCCACCCCGGTTGGCCGGCGGTGTCCCTCCGCGTCCACGAACCACACGCCGTCGCCCCCGCCCACCCGTCCCACACACGACAGCCGCACGCCGAAGGTGCGCTCGAAGGCGTCGCTCCAGGCGAGCACGGCGCCCACCGGCGCGGAAAAGCAGAGCTCGTAGTCTTCGCCCCCGCCCAGCGCGCGGCGCAGCGACTTTGCCCGCGACCGCTCGCGGGCCGCCGGGTGCACGGGGATCAGCTCCGGCACCAGCAGGATGGCCACCCCGCTGGCGGCGGAGAGGTGCGCGGCGTCGCCCACCAGGCCGTCGGACAGGTCCACCATGGCCGTGGGGATGCCGTGGGCAAGGAGCCACTGCGCCTCGCGCACCCGCGGCTGCGGCCGGGCAAATCGCTCGCGCGCCGCGGGGTCCGGCGTGGTTCCGGCCAGCAGCGCCTGCACGCACGCGGCCGCCCCGCCCAGGTCGCCGGTGACCCACAGCTCCTCGCCCGCGCGGGCGCCGGAGCGCAGCACGGGGCGCGGCGCCTCGCCCACCACGGTCACGTCCAACACCAGCGGCCCCGGCGAGCGGGCCAGGTCGCCGCCCAGCAGCACGCCGCCGCACGCCTCCGCCGCCTCGCGGCACCCGGCCATCACCCGGGCGGCGTAATCCCCCGCGTCGTCCGGGGGCGCGGCCAGCGAGACCAGGATGCCGACGGGGCGCGCCGCCACCGCGGCCAGGTCGCTGAGCGCCGCCGCAGCCGCGCGCCAGCCGATCTCCTCCGGGGCCAGCCAGTCGCGGCGAAAGTGCACGTCCTCCACGCTCATGTCCGTGGAGAGCGCGATCCCGTCCCCCGCCACCACCGCGCAGTCGTCCCCCGCCCCCACGCGCACGTCGGCGCGCTCCCCCTGCGCCTGCCCCGCGACGAAGCGGCGGATCAGGTCGAACTCGGGCCCGGGCGCCAGCGGGACCGGCGCATCCTCGTGCGGACCGCGATGGGCGAATGGATTCGTGCGCATGATGGAAGAAACATAGTGCGAAAGTGCGAAAGTGCGAGAGTGGGGGGACGGGGTGCGTGGGTGCGGGGTGCGTGGGTGCGTGGGTGCGTGGGTGCGTGGGTGCGTGGGTGCGAAAGTGCGAAAGTGCGAAAGTGCGAAAGTGCGTGACGGCGATGGAATGATGCGCGAAACTGGCAGTCGAATCTGTCATTCCGAAGGAGGCGCCTCGCCGGACCCGGTGTGGGCAGATCGCCTGGCGCCGACTGAGGAATCTACTCGCCCGATCTGGTAGCTCGTTCAACTCGCAGCCTCCGCGCGGTGCGGGGTGCGGGGGGTGCGGGGGGTGCGGGGGGTGCGGGGGGGGCGGGGGGTGGGGGGGGGGCGGGGGGGGGGGGGGGGGGGGGGGGGGAGGGCGCGGGGACGGCGCGTCCAGGTGCGGCGCGGGCCCGGGGGGGCGGACACACGCGGCAGGCCACTCCTAG
>JAHWJJ010000185.1 GCA_019348475.1 Gemmatimonadota bacterium
TTCGCACTTTCGCACTTTCGCACTTTCGCACTCCCGCACTCCCGCACTCCCGCACGGCCAGCGGAAACAGCCCGCCCGGCATCAGCGCCGGGCAGGCCGTCCGTTCACCTTGCTCTGTCGCGGAGGCTATTCCGTGTACCAGCTCCGGACCTCGGCGATCCAGGCGGGCACCGGCGTCTGGCTGTCGATGCAGCGGCGCTCCAGAACGTCCACCAGCTCCAGCGTGGTCTCGCGGGCATACGCGGGGGCAAAGTGCCCCACCAGCAGCCGGAGCGCGTTGTTCGCGGCTTCGGGCGAGACCGCCTGCACCTGGCGCTGGGCTTCGCGCAGGTACCACGCGCGCAGCTTTCGCTCGGTCTTTACATACGGCGCGGCGCCGTCCAGAAAGCCGCGCAGACCGGTGGGGCTCATGCCGATGTCGCGCGCGGCCTGGCGCAGCGACGTGGCATCCATGAAGGTGCGTGCGGCCTCGCGAAGCGTCTCGACGGAGGCGTCGTCTTTACGCGGCGGCATCCGTATCCGTTCCGTCCCGCCCGCCAGGGGGCATCAGAGTGTGGGGTCAGGGCCTTCGTCCAGCGATAGAGTAGAGCCCGGGCCGCTCCTTCACAAGAGGAGCGGCCTATGTGCGCCACCGCTGGCCCCAAGTGGGCACCCCGAAGAACGCTGCGTGGACGCCCGCTCGGCGGCCACCGCGGCGGCGCAAAGCTGGCTGCGCCCGTTCTTCCCTCCGCCGTCAGGTTCCGTCCAGCCGCGGCGGACGCGTCTTGGGGACCGTGGGCGCGCCGGCAGTGCTACGGCTGCCCCGCCGCTCGCAGGACCTCCGCCACCAGCGCGTCCAGTCGCTTCGCCTGCTCGGTTCCGGTCCGCGGGCGCCGGTAAAAGGCGGAGGGCTCCACGCGCTCAACGTACAGCAGAGTTCCATCCTTCTCCAGCAGCACCACCTCCAGCACGTCGCCCTGGCGCACGCTGGCCAGCAGCACCGGGCCCCGCAGGGGCTGCACCGTCACCTCCACCGTGTCCCAGCGCATGGGGAAGGGCCGGTAGACCGCGATGAGGGCGGGTCCGTGTCCGTTGCGGGCTAGCCGCGCCAGCGCCGGCGCCAGGTGCTCGTGCATTCCGTAATCGGCTACGGCCCAGGGGAGCTCCGGCAGCGGCACCACGGTGTCGCGGCTACCGCCCACGTGCAGCCGCGCGTCCGCGGCGTGAACCGAGCGCCGCACCGGCTCCTGCAGCCCCTCGGTGGCCAGCATCTCATAGCGGACCGTCCGGCCGTCGCGGTAGGCGGCGCGCACGGTGATCACCATTCCGTCCGGGCGCACGAAGCCCGATTCCACGGCGCCGCCCTCCTCGCGCACGGTGTGGACGCCCGACATGCCCCCGCTGCTGAAGGTAGAGTCGCCGTGGGGGAGGGCGCGCGTCAGCTGCCGGGCCCGCTCGGCGGTCACCAGGCGGGTGGTGTCGCTGGACAGGAGCCCCGCGGGCACGATGTCCTCGCCGCCGCCGGCAGCGGGAAAGCCGGCGGTGCCGCGCAGGTCCATCCACCACTGCCGCGCCGACATCCGCCCGTTCTCCAGGTCGAAGAGAAAGGTCTCGCGAAAGGGGGCCGGAGACGTCGATCCACCAGTGCGCTCCGCTCCCGTCCCCGTACGGGTACGAATCCCGGTAGCGCAGGGTCCCCGTTGCGCGCACGACGGCGATCCGCGAGCCGAGCGTGTCGGCGATGCGCTCCACCCGCAGCTCGCGCCGGACCTGGAACGCGTTGCCGCCGCCGGGGCCGCCGGTCACGTCGAGGGTGTCGGCCCACACGCGTCCAGCGTGCAGGCCGCCGGCGGAGGGAAGGCGCAGGACGAAGTCCCATCGGCCGCGGTGGCCGTCCTCGCCCTGGGCGATGGCGGTGACCACGCCGCCCGGACTCACCTCCAGCACGTCGTGCACCGGGTCACGGCTCCCGTCCACGTCCTCCAGGCGTACGTCGGCAATGAGTCCCTGTCCCGACTGCCGCCACACGTGGCGCTCCACCTTCAGCGAGCGCACCGGCAGGCCCAGCGTGTCGCCGCGCCGCACCACGTACATGCGGTACGGGTTCAGCGCCTCGTAGTACAGCGTGTCGGCCTGCGGGAGGTAGCGCGGCTGTGCGGCGGCCGGCGCGGCGGCGACGCTGAGCGCGAAGAGCAGGAGGGTGCGTGTCATGGGATGATCGGCGGCGGCTGCTTCTTCTTGCGGGTGCGGCTGCGGCGGGCCACCTCGGTGGCTTTGTCGACCCACGGGCGCAGGCGCTCGGCGTCTTCCAGCAGGTCGGCGGGAAGCTCGTAGTACTGCATGGCGCCCCCGCCCTCGAAGGGGCGAAACGGGCCCATCCCCGCCGCCTCGAAGTCGGGACGGTTGGTGTCGTCCACCTTCAGGTACAGCGTGTCGTCGTCCATGAGCGCGAAGAACAGGCCCTCGGAGTACACGCCCACGCCGCCGAACATGGCGCGCCAGGTGACCGGGGCCACGCGCCCCAGCTGCTCCAGCACGAACTCGCGGTATTCGGGGGTGACGGCCATGGTGCGCTCGCGGGGGTCAGCTCCGGCGGCCTGGGCGGCTCCAGAAGTACGCGTAGCGGGTGCGCGGGTCCACGGCCAGGTAGCCACGGTCCGGCCCGGAGGCGATCTCGTACACCTGCAGGTACCCGCCCTGCGTCCCTGAAAGGGTGCGCGAGGTGATGGGGAACCACTCGGTCCAGCCCGGGGTGGGCACCAGCACCTTCTCCACCTCTTCGCGCGGCAGCAGCCGCATCCCCTGCGTGATGGCGGGGAGGTCGGCGTCGGCGAAGGTAAAGCGGACGAAGCGCTGGCCCGTGTCGCGGTTGTTGCGCGCGTGGATCTCCGTGGCGGTCGCGGGGACGAAGCCCGGCACGTCCCCCCGCTCCACCGCCTGCGCGGCGACGGCTTCTGCGTGGGTGGGGTAGAACCCCTCCGGCTGCTGCACGCGCCGGTAGGTCGCGGGGATGAGCGCGGCCGCCAGCAGCACCACGGCCACGATCGCCAGCGTCTTCACGTTCTTGCGGCGCACCGCGGGGTCGTACGGGTCCGGCCCGGTCGCGGGCGGATAGTCTCTATCGTTCACTGGATCTGGTGATGGCTGCGGTGCGGGCCCCCTCCCCGCTCGTTCCTCGCGGAGAGGGGAGAATGGAACGCCCGCGCGACGCGGACGCCGGTTCTGCGGATCAAGATAATGCTTCCGCACCTCTGGTCGCGAGCGGACACGAAAACGGCGCCGGGGAGGAGATGTCCCCCGGCGCCGCCATCCCGCCATCCCTCCATGCCTCCATCCCTCCATCCCTCCAGCCCGCCCTCACGTCTCCCGCACGCGCGAGCAGTCGTCGCGGTCCGGCGAGGGGACCCGGGCGTCCAGCAGCTCGGTCACGGCCATGGCGCGGCGGTATCCACCCAGGTGCCCCCAGTTGCCCTCATCGGTCAGGTCCACCCGCACGGTGACGAAGATGGTGCCCCAGTCGCCTTCCACCAGGTCGGCGTAGGCGCCCATCATGGGTCCCGGATTGCTGACCCACCACTTTGCCCGCTGGCCGCACGGCCGGAACGACTGCTCCTCCCACCCGACGGTGTAGTAGCCGGAAACCACCCGGGTCACCGGCTGCGCGGGCGGCGCGGCGAAGGGGAGGAGGGCCAGGAGCGGGAGAAACAGGGAGCGGAGGCGCATCTTTCCACCATCCAACGGGTTGCGGCAACGGAACGCACCCGGTTGGAACCCCGCCGGGGCCGAATGGTTGCCCGTCAGCGCCCCTGCTCGATGGCCCGGCGGGCGATGCGGTCCACCACGCCCGGGGCGATGAGCTTGATCCACTGCCCCACCTTGCCGCGCGCCGTCATCACCAGCTCGCGCCGCCGGGCCGCCGCGGCGGCGATGATCTGCCGCGCGCACTCCTCCGGCGTCATCACCTCCGCCTCGCGGACCGGGCTCACCGCCAGCGGCCGGCCGTCTGGCCCGTACGCGCGCTGGCGGATTCCGGTGCTCACGAAGCCGGGGTAGACCATCGTCACCGTGACCCCTTCGTCCGCCAGCTCGATGCGCAGCGAGTCGAAGAATCCGGCCATGGCGTGCTTGCTGGCCGCGTACCCGCTGCGGGTGGGCACCCCCGCGCGCCCGGTGAGACTGCTGACCCCCACGATGCGGCCGCAGCTGCGCTTGAGGTGGGGAAGGGCGGCGTGCGTGCACCACACGCTCCCATGTAGTTCACCCGCATCATGGTCTCGAACGGCGCCAGGTCCGTCACCTGGTCGAAGCGCGCCCACATGCTGACGCCGGCGTTGTTCACCAGGGTGTCGATGCGCCCGTACTCCGCCACCGTCCGGTCGATGAGCGCGCGGCACTGCGCCGGGTCGCCCACGTCGGTGGGGATGGCGACCGCGCGGCCGCCGCGTGCCCGGCACTCCTCCGCCGCCTGCTCCAGCTTCCCCGCGCCGCGGGCGGCCAGGGCCAGCCACGCACCCTGCTCCGCCAGCTGCAGCGCCATCGCGCGCCCGATGCCGTCGCTGGCGCCGGTGATGATCACCACGTTCTGGGCAAAGGGCGCGGCCATGGGCCGTCAGCGTTCGCGCGAACGCGGCGCCGGCTCCTGCATCGCCTGCATGATGCGCTGGATCAGCTCCGGCATCACCGCCTGCAGCCGCTGCTGCACGATGCTCTGCGAGGCGGCGGAGAGCTCGGGGAGCGTTTCGATCATCCGCTGCCCCAGCGGCGTGCGGTAGAAAGCCGTCATCCCGCGGATCTCGTCCTCGGTGTAGAGCTCGGCGTACATCTGGATGAACTCGGGCTCCATCTCGTCGTAGCGAAAGTGCTCGTCCATGAACTCCCGCAGCACCCGGCGCACTTCGGGCGTCATCTCGCCCATGCCGCCCTGCTCCATCCCCAGCTCCATGGCGCGGATGAAGTTTTCGCGGGTGCGGCTCACCTCCAGCAGCTCGCGCACGGCGGCGATCTCGGAGGCGCTGGGCTCCGGCTGCGCCACGGCGGGGACGGCGGCGCCCAGCAGCAGCGCCAGGACCGTCACAATTCGCTTCATCGTCGGCTCCGTTGTGATTGGATGAGGGGTGGATCAGCCGCGGCGGCGCTCCAGGAGCAGCAGCATCAGCAGGCTCAGCACGCCCAGCGCCTCGGCCTCGGTGCTGAGGTCCGCCATCTTCTCGACCGTGTACTTGCCCTCCCACATGGCGGGCTGCTTGGTGGCGCGCAGCACCTCGCCCCCGTCGGCGCGGGTGACGGTGTACGCGGGGTGGAACACGTATCCGGCGAACATGCCCAGCACGGGAATCTCTCCGAACAGCGCGTCGCCCACCTTGGCCCACGGGTTCAGTTCGCGGATCAGCAGCACCACGTCGTCCCCCTGCATGACCTCGTAGTGCGCGCGCAGCAGCGACTTGCGCCCGCGCCGCTGAACGCTGCCCAGGGCGCGCCCGTCCGGGGTGGTGAAGTTGTAGCGCGCGTTGAAGTCGATCACCCGGTCCGCCTGGATGTGGTACAGCGGCTGGCTCTGCGCCTCGTCGGCGAAGACGGTCACCTTTTCCTTCAGCTTGAACATCTTCTGCTTCACGTACATGCGCAGCTGCCCGGCCGCGTCGCGCACGTAGATCTGCGGGGCCATGGCGATGAGCTTGAACGAGAGATGCAGCGGATAGTTCATGCGGGGCTCCTGGTGCGGGGTAGGAGGGGGAAAGGTCGACGGGGGTATGGTACGCCGTAGTCCCTCCCCCCGCAAACGGCGCGAGGGGAGGGGGAGACGGCGGTGTGGGTCCCACGCGTCGGCGCGCAGCGCCCGGTGCGGTGATCGGGGTCTGTTGCTGCGCCTCAGATCACCTGCAGATGGGGGCGCACCTGCAGGGCGACGACGTCGCAGCGGTCCGGCTGGGTAAGGGCGAAAAAGACGCACGCGGCCACGTCTTCCGGCCGCAGCATCTTTTGCTCCTTCTCCAGCCGCGCCTTTTCGCGGTCCGGCTTCTGGATCATGTCCGTCGACACCTTACCGGGCTCGACGACCGTCACCTTGATCCCCTGCTCGTTGGCGGCCTTGCGGAACGACTCCGAGAACGCCTGGATCCCCGCCTTGGTGCTGACGTAGGTGGGGCCGGAGGGCTCGCGCAGGTCGGCGCTCATGGAGCCCACGTTCACCACGTGGCCGCCGCGCCCCTTCATCCGGTCGAACGCCTGGTGCGCGCAGGCCACGTATCCCACCAGGTTGGTGCGGATGGCGTACTCCGCGTCTTCCAGGCTCTCCTCGTCCCACTCGTCCCCGTACACGGCCGCGTTGTTCACCAGCACGTCCAGGCCGCCCAGCCGCTCGTCCGCCGTGGCGAACAGGCGGCGCACGTCGTCCAGCCGCGACAGGTCCGCCGTGAGCCCGTGCGCCTCCCCCGCGGCGCCCACGTCGTCCAGCGCCTCGCGCAGGTCGTCCTCGTGGCGCCCCACGATCACCACCCGCGCCCCGTGCGCCGCCAGCAGCCGCGCCACGGCGCGCCCGATCCCCGTGGTGCCGCCGGTGACGATCACCCGCTTTCCCGCGACCGGCTGCGCCTCGTACCACCCGCCCGCACCCTGCTCCGCCATTCGCCCCTCCCGCGTTGCGCATCCACCGAAAACCGGGGCGGAGGCGGCGGCCAGAACCGTGCCGGACGCGTGGAGTGATGGAGTGATGGAGTGATGGAGTGATGGAGTGATGCGGCGTTAGCGGATGGAGCGCCCCATGCGGTTCCAGCGGATGCCGCCCGTCAGCGGCTCGCGCGAGAAGTAGATCCACACGGGCCGGCCCGTCACCGCATCCGTGCGGATGAAGCCAAGGCTGCGGCTGTCCAGGCTTCGCGGGCGGTTGTCGCTGACCATGAAGACGTGCCCCGCGGGCACCACCAGCGGGCCCCAGGTGAGCAGGGTGGGCGCGTATCCGGCGGTGTCGCCCACCAGGTGCGCGCGCTGCCACGCGGCCTCGACCGGCGCGTGGTCCGCGGTGGGAATGGGGGCCGCGCCGCGCTCGCTGGCTCCGTTCACCGTCAGCACGCCACGCTCCATGCTCACCGTATCGCCCGCCACGCCGACGATGCGCGACACCGCCTCGAATCCGCCGTCCGCGGCGTATGTGGCGGGTGCCCCGCGCCGCACGTGATCCCCCCGCCGCGTGATCATTATGTAGTCGCCGGGGCGGATGGTTGGCGACATTGGCGCGCCTGGAATCCTGAACGCCTGCACCTGCGTCAGCAGCCACGCGCGCAGGAGCGGCTGCACCACGAACGCCGCCAGCGCGACCAGGAGCGCGTACACCCACGCGCGCTGGTAGCGGCGGCGCGGCACGTCCGGCCGTGCGCGGCGGGCCGTCCACCACGAATCGGCCATCACCGCCACAAGCGCGAGCGGAAGCAGGGCGAGCCACGCGATCCGCACCCCGGGAGGGGCCGGGTGCATGCTTGCCAGCAGCCCTGCGATCATGATCGCCAAGGCAATCACCGCCGCCACCACGCCGCGGCGCGCCCGCCTGGCGTAGACGTGGCCCACGCCAGGCGCCAGGAAGGTGAGCAACGCGGCGACCCATCCGCGCCGTCGGCCCATGGGTGCGGGGCCGGTCTCAGGCGGTGCGGTGTGCGGCGCCGGCGGATCGGCGATGCTCATGAAGGCGCTGGTGGTGAGAGAGTGATCCCGTGCAGGACCCCGACGCGATCAGAGCCAGAAGCGGATGTAGTGCGGCGGCGTGGGCGCGGAGCCCCGGATGCGCTCGCGGATGCGTTCGTCCGACTGCGGGCGCGGCGCCTGTCCCACCGTGATCACGTTCTCCCCGCGCGGCAGCCCCTGCACGGGGATGTACGCCAGGATGCCGCGCAATCCGCTCTGCGGCTGCGTGTAGAAGCGGAAATCCGGGCGAACGGCCGCGCCGTTCAGCGTCACCGGCTGCAGGCGCATCCAGCACTCCATCACCGCCTGCACCTGCGCCGCCCGCGGCGGCCCGCCCATGTCCATCCGCACCCCGCCGCGGGAAAGCGGCGCCACCTGCGGGCAGTCTTCCGCGAACGCCGCCCCGTGCCGTTCCGCCGTGTAGGGGATGAACAGCTTCACGTAAGGATCCCGCACCACGTCCGACTGGATGGAGGGGGTGCGGTCGTACACGCCGGGCTCCCGCCCGTCTTCGTAGTACGCCGCGCGGACGCCGAACTCGCCCGGCGCGTCCGGCAGGTACACGTCGTCACTGGCGAGCACCACGCCGCGGCCGACGAACACGTCCTTGACCATGAAGAACCCGAACAGCACCGCCATCAGCGCGTACAGGATGGGGTAGCGCGCCCCCTTCCTGGCGTTGGTGAACAGGGTCA
>JAHWJJ010000186.1 GCA_019348475.1 Gemmatimonadota bacterium
GCGCCTCGATGCCGGCGGCCGGCGCGGTGGCGCAGGCGGCCAGCGCCGCGAGACCGGCAGTCGTCAGAATCCGCTTCATCGTCCTCATCCATGGGTGCGGGTCGGCGCCGGCCGCTGCCGTGCTGGCGCGGTCCCGGCCTGCGGGAGGATACGCGTCCCTTCAGCGCCGGGGCAAGTCGGGCGCCACGCCTTCCCGCCCACGCGCACTTTCGCACTTTCGCACTTTCGCACTTTCGCACTTTCGCACTTTCGCCCACGAACGAAGGAAGGCCCGGTCGCCCGGGCCCCCCTTCGCGCTGCCGATCCGGCGAGAACGCTCAGAGGTTCTCGTTCCCAGGATCGTTGCTCGACCCGCCGCCGGACGCGTTCATCCCGCCGGCGTTCCCGCCGCCGTACGAGTCGCGGTTGCCGCCGCCCAGGTTGCTGACGGCGTTGCGCACGGCGCCCATCAGGCCCCCGCCGCCTCCGCCGCCGCGGCTCTGGCTGGAGCGCCCGCCCCAGCGGCCGGCGCGCGGGTGGCCGGGCTCGGAGATGGTTTCCACCGTGTCGGCAAAGCGGCGCTGGCCCTGCGCGCTGTCGATCTCCATCGCCATGTCGGCCTGGGCGATGATGCCCACCAGGCGGCCTTCGCGGTCGGTAATGGGGACGCGGCGCACCTGCTCGCGCTCCATCACCCCCAGCACGTCGCGCAGCGAGTCGTTCTTGTTGCAGGTCTCCACCTGCGTGGTCATCACCTCCATCACCCGGGTGCCGTTGGCGTCCTTGCCCTCGGCCACGGCGCGGATGGCGATGTCGCGGTCGGTGAGCACGCCCCGCAGGCGCCTGGTGCTCTCGTTCTCCACCACGGGGATGATGCCCACGTCCAGGTCGCGCATCTTGCGCGCGGCCTCGGCCAGCGAGGTGTCGGGGGTCACGCACTCCGGGTTGTCGGTCATCACGTCGGCCGCGCGCAGCCGGCGCGTCTCGTCGTTGCCGCCGCCAAAGGTGGAGCCGCCGAACCCGGTTCCGCCGTACGAGGAGCCGCCCATGTCGCTGCCCCCGCCGCCGTACCCGTAGTTCTGGCCCCCGCCGGTGTAGCCGGCACCGCCGTAGCCGCCGCCCGCGCCGTATCCACCGCCAAATCCTCCGCCGTATCCGCCACCGCCGTATCCGCCGCGCTGGCCCTCACGCCCGCCGCCCCAGTCGCTCTGCCCGCCGCCGTAGCCGCCGTAGTCCTGGCCGCCGCCGCCGTACCCGCCGCGGTTCAACCCGCCTCCGGAGGTGCCGCCGCCGCCGTAGCCGTATCCGCCGTAGCCGCCGGCGTTGAAGTCGTTGTCATAGGCTCCGCCGCCGCTGCCGAAGCCGGTGTAGCCCCCGCGGGACTGGCTGCCGCCGCCGTAGTTGGCGTCGGAGCCCATGCCGCCGTACTCGCCGCCGCGAGAGGAGCCCCCCGATCCGTATCCGCCGCCGCCGGCGTAGCCGCCGCCGCTCCAGCGATCCGGGCCGTAGTCGCGTCCGTAGCGTGCCATCTGATTTTCCTCCCGTTCGAGTGAACTTCTCCCGCCCAAACCCGGCCCCGTTACCGGGGCCAAGGGAGGAACCGCGTGTGCAAGATGGATACCCTGCCGCAGGGCACAAACTCCTGTCGTCAGGCCGTTTGGCGCCCACGCAGCACCAGCACGGCCAGCCCCACGATGCCGATGGCGGCAAAGCTGAACCACTGCACGGCGTAGCTCAGGTGGTTGCCCTCCGACAGCGCCGGCAGCGGCTCCGGCACGGGCGGCGATCCCGCGTCGCGCCCCTCCGCCGGAAGCTGCTGCAGGACCAGCGGGATCAGGGGCCCCGGCGCGCGCTCCCGCGCCGCGGCCAGGTCCACGCGCCGCCAGCTGGTGTCGGCCGCCGAGCGTCCGCGGATCGGCAGCCCGCGGTCGGCCTGCGAGGTGATCGGCAGCAGCGCGCCGGAAACGCGCACGGGGCCGGCGGTCCGCAGCGGGCGCGGATCCGCGGTGGTGCCGTCCGGCGAGGGCACCCAGCCGCGGTTCACCATCACCACGCGGCCGTCCGGCAGCACCAGCGGCGACAGCAGGTGCACCCCCGGCCGCCCCTCGCGCGAGCGGCCGCGCACCACCATGTCGCCGGCGTGGTGGTAGCGCCCCGCCGCCTCCGCGCGCCGCCACGTAAAGGATTGCGGACGCTGCGCGAGCCCCGGGGGCGCGGCGGAGTCCAGGCGCAGCGGCGGCTGGGCGGTGGCGGCGCGGATCGCCTGGTTGCGGGCGCGGCGCTGCTCCAGCCGGTCCAGCTGCCACAGCCCCAGGCGCACGCACAGCGCGCACATGGCCAGGATGAAGATCGCGGCCAGCGCGCCGCGAACGCTCAGCTTCACGGGGTTCCGTGTATCGTCGAGAGAGAGAGAACGGCCTGCCAGGAAGTTACGGCGTCGGAACGAGGAGGAAAACAGGGCGAAGGGGGTTCCGTCGATGAGGATCGGACACCGGTCAAGAGCAAACACCGTTTTCCCTTGATCCCGAGGGTCCAGCCGGGGGCGGCCTTTTACAGATCGCAATCGGGTGGATGATGTGCTCCGGCGGGGCCCCCGCCGCGACACCTCGATCCCCTCCCCTCAAAAAACGCGGATCCCGTCCCCTCGCCGGCAGCATCCTTTCTTCCAGGGAACGCGTGCATCCTGCCGGTCCCATCCGGTCCGCGTCCGGCCGTCGCACCCGCATCCATCCAGCTCCCCCGTGGCCTGCTGCCACCAGGTCTCCGTCTGGCGGTCGTACATCACCAGGTCGAAATAGCGCAGCCGGCCGGTCACCCCGAAGGCACTGCCCGCCTTGCCGCGACGGGTTCGTATTGCGGCCGATCGGGCACCACGGGTTCTCCGGCGCGGATTCCAGAACGATCCTCCGCAATCCAGTATGACGATACGTACGCTCGCCTCCACCCGATCGACGTAGAGCCAAAAACGAGGCGCCGGCCTCGATCAGGCCGGCGCCTCCGCTCCGCGTCCGCCGCCCCCGGTCAGACCGGCGCGGGGAGCGGGTCCCGCCCGTAGCCGTATTCGCCGCCCTCGTCCTCGCGCGGGGGATACGAATCGGCCTCGTGCAGCGGCATGCCGTCGTACTCGCCGCGCGGGCGGCCGTAGTCGCCTGCGCCCGCGTGCATGTTCAGGCCCGCCTCGTCGCCTGCGTACACGTCGTCGTACGCCAGGCTCTCGTCGCGGCGCCCGCGGCGAAACAGCCCCCGGCGGCGCGGACGGCCCTCGCGGGCGGCCAGCAGCTCCGCCTCCTGGCGGTTGGCCAGGTCCATCAGCCGCCGGGCGCGGCGCTCCCAGGTGCGGGCGCGCTCTTCCCAGTGGTTGCCGTACGCGCGCTCGCGGTCAAAATCCACCGCGTAGCGCCGCACCGCGGGCGTGGCCTCGTCGTCGTCGTCGTCCCCGCCCGTCAGGTACCCCAGGATGAGCCCCGCCAGGAAGACGCCGCCGATGATCGGGTACGGGTTCTCGCGCGCCTTGCGGCGCACGGGCGCCATCACGTCCAGCTTCTCCTCCACCTGCTCCTTCTTGCGCAGCAGGCTGTCTTCGATCTGCCCGATGGTGTCGGACATGCGGGCGCGCGTCTGCTCGATCTGCAGGCGGGCCAGCTCGGGGTCGTCCACCTGCGCGATGGTGCCGGGCGCCGCGGCGTGCGTCGTCTCCGGGAGCAGGTGGTCGGTCTCGGTCACGCGCGGCGCCGGCGCTTCCGGGAGTGGCGTGAGCCCGGGGACGGTGTCGTCGCGGTCGGTGATGTTCAGGTCTGCCATGGGTCCTCCGTTAGCGAAGCAGCCGGCCGATGACGAAACCGGCGATGCCGGCGATCAGCAGCGTCTGCAGCGGCTGCTGGTTGAACCGCTGCTCGAATCCGTCGCCGGCGTTGGCCGCCAGCACCTGGGCGCGCGTGCGAAGGTCCGCCGTGCGCGACGCGCCCGCGGGGTAGCCGTCGTAGCCCTCCTCGCCGTAGGCCGCGCCCCCCGCGGGCCCGGGATCGGTGAGGTCGGCGATGCGGTTGCGCACCGCGTCCACCCCCCCGGCCACGCGGTCGCGCACCTGCCCGGCCGCGTCCGCCACCCGCTCGCGCGCGGCGTCCAGCTTGTGCCCGGCCGCGGTGGCGCGCTCGCGCACCTTGTCGACGGGGTCCAGCAGGACGTTCTCGTCCTTGCCCAGTACGTCGCTCACCCAGCGGTAGTGGCGCTCCTCGTCCAGCGCGCAGCCGTCGATGATGCGCTTGATGTGCGTGGGCCAGTGGTTGGCCTTGCTGGCGTACGAGTCGTACTTGCTGCGCACCTGCAGCTCGTTGGTGCGAAACGCCATCAGCACGCCCTTGTCGCCGGCCAGGCCGCCCAGGCTCTGCAGCGCCAGCTTGAAGGGGCCGGTGGCGTGCGGGTGGTTCTTGGGGGTGCCCCCCAGCTCGGCGATCAGCTCGTTGAGCTCGCGGATGTGCCGCTCGTGGTCGCGCCGGAACCCCGCGATCTGGTCGGCGTGGTCGCGGTCGTGCAGCTTTTCCATCGCGATCTGGTACGCGCCGATGGCGTCGTGGTCGAGCTGGAGCAGGTCGTTGAGACCTTCCAGGATCTCGGCCGTGGCCGGCGGCGCGTGCCCCGCGTCGAGGCGCGTCGTGTCGGTGTCCACCGCTCCCTCCTTGGCGTGTCAGTGCTCCCGTTGCCTGCCCGGTTCCCAGGTGCCTCCGGGGGAGGGGCGGGCATGCACACACCGTTCCAGCGCCGACGCCGCGGAATCCCGGGACTTTTTCGGACGGAGCCAGCGTGGCGCAAACGCTTCGTTGAATGCGGATGCCGGCGCGCCTCCTCGTGGTGCGCGGGCGGGCCTCAAGGGTTTCCGGGTCTTTCCTCCAGAAGCTTCAGCTCCAGGGGCAAGCTCCAGGGGACAGCCGCCCCGGAGGGCTCCTGCATCCGGCCCTGTCCTTGCACCTGCGTGAGAACCGCGCGCGGATCATTGCGCGCGCCCGTAGGGTACGACGTCGCAACCACTTGCAGGAGCAGTAGATGATGAAAACCGCACTGAGGACGGCCTTTGTGCCGCTGATGGCGATTTCCCTTTCCGGATGCGCCGGGATGGGGCTGCAGCAGGTGCTGCAGGCACCCACGTTCCAGGTGGACGGCAGCCAGCAGGCGCAGCTTCGCCTGCTGGCACCCAGCTTCGACCGGCCGGCGGGCGGTGCGGCGGTCCGGCTGTACGCGCGCGTGGGCAACCCCAACCCGGTGGGGCTTACCCTCACCCGGCTGGTAGGGCAGCTGCAGCTGCAGGGGAACAACGCCGCGCGTGTGGACTTTCCGCTCGGCGTCGCGCTGCAGGCCGGAGGCGAGACGATGGTGCCCATCGACATCGCCATCGACTTCAACGACCTCCCGGGGCTGGCGAACGTCGCCCGTAACGCGCTTACCGGCCAGCCCATAAACTACTCGCTGAACGGCACCGTGGGCGTGGACGCCGGCTTGCTCGGCCAGCCCAGCTTCGGGCCGATGACGCTGCTGACCGGGGAGCTGCGCGCGACGCGCTGACGGATAGGGAAGAGGGAACAGCGAATAGCGGAGATCCAGGCAGCCGCGGTGCGGCGGTCGGAGCGGTCCACCTGCAGAGTGCGGGCGGACCGTTCCTGCATTCGGACGGAACGGTCCTGCGCGGTGCGGGAGACGTTCTACGCTTACGCGCGGCTTAGCCCAGGTCGAGAGCCGGAGCCGCCGTCGGCACCGGCGATGCGGATGATGCGGTCTCTGGTGTGGGTGCCGACGACGATCTCGCGGGTACTCGAGGCGGTCGTCAAAAGGGGCTTCCCTGCCCGTTGCCAGCGGCTCGGTGCGGTTGACAACAGCCGTATCGTTGCCGCCGGCGTGCGAGCCCGGCGGTGGGGGGCAGGGACTCGCCCGAAAGACAGAAACGAGAAACGGAGCGCCCCCCAGCGCTCCGTTTCTCGTCTTACCCCCTCATCCCTCACCTGCCCCCGGGCTCTCGTCCCCCAACGAAAGGCACCGGGGTCCTGCACCCCCCACACCTGCCGGGTTCCGCCCCCTCAAACGAAAGCCCGGCCCCCACTCCGTCGTTATGCAACTTCTTTGCCATGAAGCCGTTCCCCCCCAACCAGCGGCTCCGGCAGCGACCGTCAGACCTCGCGGCCCGTGCCGGCCAGGATGCCGACGGCGCGATAGCACTTGTGGCAGTACAGCGCCGCGGCGTACTCGCCCTCGGGGTGCGTGACCGACGCGAACCCATTAGGATCGATCTCCGGCTCGATGAACGCCAGGACCTCGATGTTGTCGGGACCGCACAGCGGGCACGGCACGTTCGACGGGTCCTTGCGGTACGCCATCAGCAGCTCGAGCGCTTCGGCGTCGGTGAACGGGCCCTTGGGCTGCGGCAGGGCCTCGGCCAGCTCCTTCGCGATCCGGTTCATCTGCCCCTCCTCGGGAAACTGTCAGGTCGTCTGCCGATCCGTTCGGTCGTGTTTGTGTGCCTGCTGGTAGAGCAACCCCCATGCCACCGCTGTCCAACCGGTAAGTACATTCGCATCAATGAATTCCGCGCCTTCCGCCACCCTTCGCAGCCCCCGCCGGGCAAGCAAGCGCCGGGCCAGCTCTACACCGCCGCTCCTCGCGGCCCATGCACCCGCGCCCGCTTCAGTCACAGTATGGACGGTGACGGCCCCTAATGCAAGGACGCAATGCGCGCGCACGGTTCGGGTAGCAGATCCTCGCAATGCGCAGGCCGGTGCTCCACATGGAAGCCCGGATTCGCGCAGACGGGGGGTCTCCTCTGGCGGCCAGAACCGTACGGCCGCAGCTGCGCCGCGCGTGATAACAAGAGAAGGAGCGGCAGACGTTCGCCTGCCGCTCCCGAAACGCTTCGTCCCTCCCCCGTCGCCTGGCGGCGGGTGCACCGTCAGGCGAAGGCCATCGTCCCGGCGTCGTGGTGCTGGTTGGCGGCCTCGATAAAGTCCTCGAACAGGCGGCGGGTGCCGTCGTGCTGGTCCAGCAGCATCTCCGGGTGCCACTGCACGCCCAGCAGGAACTGCCCCTCGCGCGTCCCCTCCAGCGCCTCGACCAGGCCGTCCGGCGCCCACGCGGTGGCTACCAGCCCCGCGCCGATGCGCTCCACCGCCTGGTGGTGCATGGAGTTCACCATCACCCGCTCGTCCCCCAGCGCGGCGTGCAGCCGGGAGCCGGGGGCGACGCGAATCTCGTGCGCCAGGTAGTCGCGCGCCCAGCCGGCGCCGGGAAAGTAGTCGTGCTTGATGGCGTCGTGCACCAGGCCGGCGCAGTCCTGGATCAGCGTGCCCCCCGCGGCCACGTTGATCACCTGCAGCCCACGGCACACGCCGAACACCGGCTTTCCGTCCTCCAGGGCCCACTTCGCAAACTGCAGCTCCACCGCGTCGCGCGGCGGGTCCGTGCGGCCGCACAGCTCGTGGCGGGGAGCCCCGTACGACTGCGGGTCCATGTCCACCCCGCCGGCGATGAACACGCCGTCCAGGCGGTCGTAGATGGCGCGCAGCGTCTCCGGGTCGTTGTCCAGCAGCGGCACCATCCAGGGGATGGCCCCCACCGAGGTGCACGCGTGAAAGTACCGCTGGTTCATCACCCACGACGCCGGAAGGTCTTCCGGGATGCGGTCGATGGACTGCAGCGTCTGGGTGGCGATGCCGATGACGGGCCGCTGGCGCATTCGGTTACAACCTGATGAGGACACGCGACTTACGGATCTGCGACGACGCGTCGCGGCGGGGGCAAGATCGGGGCCGCACAAGTATGGCGCATCCGCCCGCCCCCGGCAACCACCCCCGTACCCCGCCGCACTACATCCGTTTCCCCCGGGCGTGTCCATCGCGACATCCCTGGAATCGCGGCCAGCGGGCTCAGAAGCCGTCAGGTATGCGCGCGGGGGCGAGCTCGTGCACGCGCGGCGGCGCGCCGGGGGCGGAGTCGTGGCGCACCAGGTTCACGGGGCTGCCGCCGCGCGCGCCCAGCACCAGGTCCGCGTAGCCGTTGGCCGGGTCGCCGCCGGCCCTGCGGACGCGGGCGACGGTGCCGGGGCCGCGGTTGTACGCCGTCAGCGCCTCTTCGGCGTCGCCGCCGTACACCGCCAGCAGCTCCTTGAGGTAGCGAAAGCCCAGCCGCAGGTTGGTGTCGCGGTCCAGCAGCTGCTCGCGGCTGATCCCGGGCTGCAGGTAGTCGGCGGTCGCCGGCATCACCTGCGTGAGCCCCAGCGCACCCGCCGTGCTCTCCGCGCGGGGGCGGAACGCGCTCTCCACGCGCACCAGCCGGAAGGCCAGCTCGGTCTGGATCCCCT
>JAHWJJ010000187.1 GCA_019348475.1 Gemmatimonadota bacterium
GGTGGCCTGTTAGCCGGCAGGCGGCGGCTTTCAGGTCGTCGTTCGCGACTCCCGCGGGCATGTTCCCACGAGCCCGCCCGTCATGCCACGTGAGTTCAGCAATGACCTCCGCCGCCCGCGTCCAGGCACGGTGCGACGGCACCACCACCCGCCGGGTGCGCGTGAACGGCCGGGCCAGGCTGCCCACGAGATCCCGCGCCATTGCGGGCGCCGTCGCGCCGCGCAGCAACTCGTGGAACACGACCGAGCTGAGGTGCGTCATGGCCATGTGGCGCTCGCCGAACCGCTCCAGTTCCACTCCCTGCCGCGCCGGATCCCGCCACGCCCTGATGTAGACGTTGGTGTCCAGCAGGTAGCGGGTCACAGATCCAGATGCTCGTCGAAGAGGTTTTCGATTTCGTGCCCGCGGCCGGCCAGCTTGCGGAGCCCGGCCATGGCTTCCTCCTGGAACAGCAGGAGATCGAGAGCCTGGTCCACCACCTCCGTCTCTGTCCCTGATCCCAGCAGGGCGACCAGCCGGTCGAGCTTGGCCTGGTCGACGTTCAGGTTCTTTCTCCGCATCCCCGGACGGTTGCTGGCTGGCCGCCCCCTCCGCTTGCGGCCGGTCGTATCGGCCATCGCTCCTCCACTTTCCAGTGCATCTGAAGTCGGATCCAGATCAACCTCTGCACGGAATGCGGGCGATGTCAAGCTCGGCCGAATCCGATGGGCACCCGCACGTGCTGGGCCGGGTTCCTTCGGGGGGGCGCGAAAGACAACAGCCCCCGCGACCGCTCGATGCGATCACGGGGGCTCGGTGTGGCCCCACCGCACGGGCCGGTGAGCTTTGCCTGTGCCGCGGGATGTGCGTCGCGGGACCGGTAGTCCGGTCGAGCCGGCGGAGCGGGCCGCGTGCGGTGGGGCCGTGGATGCACGATGCATCCCCCTCTCCCGCCACGCAAGGAAACGTTTGCGGACCATACACCCGCCTCCGGCCGGGCACGCAGTTCCGCACTTTCGCACTTCCGCACTTTCGCACTTTCTCCCGTCACCGCCGGACGGGAAGCGCCGTAACCGCGGTGGTGCTGTCGATGTGGATCACAGCATCGAACTGGCGCGAGAGCATGGCCGTGAAGTAGTGGCTCTGGCGCTCCGTGCGCGGGCGGTAGATCACCCCGACCGCGCGCTCCAGGCGCGGCTCGCCCATGGCGCGCGACAGCTCTTCGCGGCCGCGGAAGGTCATCAG
Source organism: Gemmatimonadota bacterium (assembly GCA_019348475.1). Taxonomy (GTDB): domain Bacteria; phylum Gemmatimonadota; class Gemmatimonadetes; order Longimicrobiales; family Longimicrobiaceae; genus Longimicrobium. Next base: position 1,226 of record JAHWJJ010000187.1, read on the forward strand.
GAAGGCGGGGAGACCGGTGCGGTGGAAGAGGGCGGAGTAGCTCTCCGGGAGCGCGGGATTCAGCCGGCGCACGCGCGCGGGCCCATCCCAATCCTCCGCGGCCAGGACGGTGCCGTGGTACGTGGTGAATCCCACCAGGATGGCCTCGCCTTCGAAGGCCACGCGCATCAGCTGCCCCACGTTCCACTCGCCGCCCTGGCCCATGGCGGTGAGCCGCGCATCCCCCGCGTGGGTGTTGTGCGCCCACACCACGATCCTGGGCGTGCGTCCCTGCGCCGCCAGGTGGTCGCCCAGGTGCTCCAGCGTCATGGCCATGTGCCGGTCGCGCGCGTTCCAGGGCGCGGGGCCGCCCTCCCACTGCGCGCGCCAGTACGCCTCACCCTCGGCCACGATGCGCGCGTTCTGCAGCGCCGAAAACCGCTCGTCCCGGGCGCGCGCGTCGCCGCCGCCCCGAGCGTACAGCTGCTCCATCTCCCGCGCCTGTGCGGCGGACGGCTCCTCGCACGAGCGGCCGGGGTCCTGGCCGGCGGCGGCGGCGTAGCGCTCGGGCGCTCCGCGGTACGGACGCAGGCATTCGTACCGCTCGCGCGCGCGGCCGGCGGCGGCCGGGTCGGTACGCGACAGGTACGCGACCACGGAATCCGCCGACTCGAACAGGCTGTACACGTCCAGGCCGTAGAAGCCCACCTGCTGCTCCGGCGGCCGGCCCGCGTTGTACTGCCGCATCCACACCACCAGATCGCGGACGGCGGTGTTGGCCCACATCCACTGCGGAAACCCCGAGGTAAAGCCGCGGAGCGACTCCTCGGCCGTGGCCGCGCCGCCGTCGTCGCGGACGAACCGGTGCACGCCCTGCGCGTCGGGCCACTCCCCTTCGATCGCCACGCCGGAGAACCCTTTTTCCTGGATCAGGCGCTGCGTGATGCGGGCCCGCTCCTGGTAGAACTCCTGGGTGCCGTGCGTGGCCTCGCCCAGCAGCACGAACCGCGCGTCGCCGATCAGCGCCATCAGCGAGTCGTAGTCCGTCGCCGCGCCGGTGATGGGCACGGCCGCCGCGCGCACCAGCTCCAGCGAGGCCGAGTCCGCGGAGCTCAGCGAGCCGGTGCCGCCCACCCCCGCGCCCCCGCCGACGGACGAGCACGCGGAGAGAACCAGCAGCGCGGCGGCGATTCGGGTGGAGCGCGTGGACGGCATGCGGACACCTGGGCACGGCGTTCAAGGCGGATGAAGGCGGCCTGAGAGGCATCCGGTGTACCACCGCGCAAACAGGTGGCGCAAACAGGCGCCGGGAACCGCCGCGCGCCAGCCGTGCGTGCGCCGGCGCCGATACGCGAAGGGCCGGCGGATTGCTCCGCCGGCCCGTCTTCATCCACCGATCAGGCGATCAGCCCTGCGTCTGCTCGGTGTTCTGCTCGGTGCCGCTGTCGGTGCCCAGCTGCTGCTGGCCGGCCTCGCCGCCGATCTCGATGCGGCGGCGGCGCGCCTTCTCGCTCTTCGGGACGCTGACCGTCAGCACGCCGTCCTGGAAGGCGGCCTGGATGTTGTCGGCGTCCACGTCGCGCGGCAGCACGAAGCTGCGGGTGAAGGTGCCGTAGCGGCGCTCGGCCAGGTGCCAGCGGCCCTGCTCGCCCTCGGTCCGCTGCTCGCGCTTTTCGCCGCGGATGGTGAGGACGTTGTTCTCGATGTCGATGTCGATGTTCTCGCGCTTGAGTCCGGGCATCTCCGTAATGACACGGATCTCGCGCTCGGTCTCGACCACGTCCGTCTCCGGCGCGCGCATCAGGGTGTTGCCGTTGGCGGCGCGGCCGGCGTTGCCGAAGAACGTGTCGAACAGCTGGTCGAACGGCTCGGCGTAGCGGGTGGTGGTGGGATACAGTGCCATGGTCGTTTCCTCCGGTTCGTGTCCGAAAGTCTCGACGGTGTTTGTCTCAACGTGGCGCGGATGCACCGTCTCATGCGCGCCGGCTGCCCGGGGAGAAGGCAACCGGCGTACCGATGCCGTTCGGCCGAATCGACAAGGATTCTCCCGGATTGGCAGGCATGCCCTGCACGTGTGACAGACCGCGTTCAGGAGCGGGTATGGGCGGCAGGCGGAGCGGTACGGCTGGCCTGGAGCAGGCGACAGAGAGAGTGCGCCGACAGCGGTCCAGCACGTATGGCCGGATCCGCGCCGCGCCCCCTCCGCTCGCTTATGCTCGCACCTCCCCCAAAAACCCCTGGGGAGGTTGAACTGCGCTTCATCCCACACGGTGGGCGCAGCAATGACAGTCTCCCGAGACGCGATTACGACAACGGGTCGGTCCCAGCCCGCCGCCAGTGCTCATTCAGCGACCGCACTCCCGCACTCCCGCACTCCCTCGCGCACGCACGTGCACGCGCGCACTGGCGGAAAGCCCGTCCACGGCGTAGTTTGAGGGCCTTCCCAGGGCCCCTGTTTCCGGGGCACCGGCCAGCCCACCCGGGGTATCAGTCAAGCGGTACGCAAACGCGCCTGCCGCAACAACTTCCCTGACCGTCCCACGACGCGATAGATGTCCGACGACTTCACGCCAGACACGCCCGAGATGGACGGCGACGACAATGCGGGCGGCCCGGCCGCTCCCGCGTCGCGCATCCTTCCGCGGCTGATCGAAGACGAGATGCGCGAGTCGTTCATCGACTACTCGATGAGCGTCATCGTGCAGCGCGCGCTTCCCGACGTGCGCGACGGGCTGAAGCCGGTGCACCGGCGCATCCTGTACGCCATGCAGGAGGCCGGCCTGGTCCCCACCCGGCCGTACAAGAAGAGCGCGACCGTGGTGGGCGACGTGCTGGGCAAGTACCACCCGCACGGCGACCAGTCCGTGTACGACGCGCTCGTGCGCATGGTGCAGGACTTCTCGCTGCGCTACCCGCTGGTGGACGGCCAGGGCAACTTCGGCTCGCTGGACGGCGACAGCGCGGCGGCGTACCGGTACACCGAAAGCCGCCTGGCCGCGCTGGCCACGGAGATGCTGGCGGACATCGACAAGGAAACGGTCGACTTCGCGCCCAACTACGACGACCGGCTCATGGAGCCGCGGGTGCTCCCCGCCAAGGTGCCCAACCTGCTGGTGAACGGCTCCAGCGGCATCGCCGTGGGGATGGCCACCAACATCCCGCCGCACAACCTGCGCGAGGTGGTGGCCGCCTGCGTGCACCTGATCGACAACCCCGACGCCACCTGGGAAGACCTGCACCGCTTCGTCCGCGGGCCCGACTTTCCCACCGGGGGCGTCATCTACGGCATCGACGGGATCCGCGAGGCGTACGAGCACGGCCGCGGGCGCGTGGTGGTGCGCGCGCGGGCCACCATCGAAGAGCGCGAGGGGGGCAGGGGCGACCGCATCATCATCACCGAGGTGCCGTTCCAGGTGAACAAGGCCCGGGTGATCGAGTACATCGCCGAGCTGGTGCGCGACAAGAAGCTGGAGGGGATCGCCGACCTGCGCGACGAGAGCGACAAGCGCATCCGCGTGGTGATCGACCTGAAGCGCGACGCCATTCCCCACATCGTCCTGAACCAGCTGTACAAGCACACCCAGCTGCAGAGCACCTTCGGGGTGATCATGCTGGCGCTGGTGGGCGGGGTGCCGCGGGTGCTGGGGCTGCGCGACATCATCCACCACTTCGTGCAGCACCGGCACGACGTGGTGGTGCGGCGCACCACTTTCGAGCTGCGCAAGGCCAGGGAGCGGGAGCACATCCTGGAGGGGCTCAAGATCGCCGTCGACAACATCGACGAGGTGATCGCCATCATCCGGGGCAGCGAGACCACCGCCGAGGCGGGCGAGGCGCTGCGCACCCGCTTTGCGCTCACCGACCGCCAGAGCGACGCCATCCTCAACATGCGCCTGGCGCGCCTGACGGGGCTGGAGATCGAGCAGCTGGAGGCGGAACTGGGCGAGGTGCGCGCGACCATCGCCGACCTGGAGGACATCCTGGGCAACGTGGAGCGCCGCAAGGGGATCATCAAGGACGAGCTGAACGAGGTGGCCGACAAGTTCGGCGACGAGCGTCGCACGGACCTGCTGGGGATGACGGGAAGCTTCAGCATCGAAGACCTGATCCCCGACGAGGAGATGGTGATCACCGTCTCCCACAGCGGCTACATCAAGCGCGTGCCCAGCGACACCTACCGCGCGCAGGCGCGCGGCGGCCGCGGCATCGCGGGGATGCAGACCAAGGAAGAAGACTGGGTGGAGCACCTGTTCCTGGCCAACACCCACGACTACCTGATGTTCTTTACCCAGGACGGCCAGTGCTACTGGCTCAAGGTGCACGAGGTCCCGGTGGGGAGCCGCAACAGCCGCGGCAAGCCCGTGGTGAACCTGATCAACATCGAGCCCGACGAGAAGATCGCGGCCCTGGTGCCGGTGCGTAAGTTCAGCCACGAGCGCTCCCTCATCTTCGCCACCCGCAAGGGGGTGGTGAAGAAGACGTCGCTGGCGGCGTACGGCAACCCGCGGCGCGTGGGCATCAACGCCATCAACATCATCGAAGGCGACGAGCTGATCTCGGTGGCGCTGGCGGACCCCGGCTGCCACGTGGTGCTGGCCACCCGCGACGGCATGGCCATCCACTTCGAGGACGCCCGCCTGCGCCAGCTTTCCCGCGCCACCACCGGGGTGCGCGGCATCATGCTGGAAGGCGACGACGTGGTGATCGGGATGGTGGTCACCACGCCGGGAAGCACCCTGCTGGCGGTGACGGAGCTCGGCTTCGGCAAGCGCACGGAGCTGGACGCGTACCGGGTGCAGAACCGCGGCGGCAAGGGCGTCATCAACATCCGCGTGACGGAAAAGACCGGCCGCGTGGTCAGCATCATGGAGGTGCACCCGGGCGACGAGCTGATGATGATCACTCGCCAGGGCGTCATCATCCGCAGCCCGGTGGACCAGATCCGGGTGATCGGGCGCAACACGCAGGGGGTGCGGCTCATCAACCTGGGCGCCCGTGACGCGGTGATGGACGTGGCCCGCGTGGTGAACGAGGACGAGGAGCCGAAGCCCATCAGCACCGAGTCGCCCGACGGCCAGGAGGTGGTGGATTCCACCGCGCTGGAGGAGGCGCTGGGGATCGACGAGGCGGCGGACGACGACGCCGGTGGCGAGCCCGAGGACTTCATCGAAGAGGACGAGGGCCCCGACTCGGTGGACGAGCTGAGGGACGAGGACGAGGTGTAGCGTCTCGTCGCGAAGTCGATGGAGGTTGGCTGCATGAACGGGCGCACGGCGATGCCGTGCGCCCGTTGCTCGTCGTCCCGCCACGCGGGGTCTTTATCTGCTCCACGAGGTGCTTCCGATTTTGGGCGCCAGCACGGAGGCTGCGGCCGTCCGACCGGCCCCGGCCGAAACACGGGCCCGGGAGGGAGCGTATTCCGCGCGGGCAACCGACTCCGCGGCACGCCGGCTCACCGGGAGGGAATCGTGATCGAAGCAGTCCCCACGGGCTTGTTCTCCAACGGCTTTCGGCTTCAGCAGCCGCACGGGACGGTGGCGGAGCTCCACGTTTCGGGGTGGCGCGAGAAGGCGGAGTTCGCCATGCACGGCGGGCGCTACCGGCTGTACCGGCAGGGGTTCGCGTCAGGGGCGTTCGTGCTGGAGGGGAACGGGCGGATCCTGGCGCGCGCCGTGAAGCCGAGCGCGTTCCGGGCTCGCTTCCACGTGGAGGTCGGCGGCCGCACCTTCGAGCTTCGCAGAACAGCCTGGAGCGGCAACTTCGGCCTGTTCGACGGCGGTACGCAGGTGGGGACCATACGTCGCGCGGGGATGTTCACCCGCCGCGCCATCATCGACCTGCCGGGCGACTGGCCACTCGCCGCGCAGGTCTTCGTCTTCTGGCTGGCTCTGGTGATCTGGAATCGCGACCAGTCCGCCGGGTGACGCGCAGCCGATGCTCGCCCCCGGCGCTCAGCGTTCCAGTCCCCCCCAGACGTACACCCTGTCGGACAGCCGGTCGAAGGCGACGATGGTCGTGCGCGGCACGGGCCGGCCGGTGCCGCGGAACAGGTGGGCGTTCAGCGCGTGGTCGTTCTCCGGGGCGTGCTGCACCAGCGCCTCGAACCACCACCGGCCGCTCCCCCGCGGGCGCTGCGCGCGCACCGAATCCGCCGGCACCGGCACGAGCACGGTCCGCAGTGAATCCGCGGCTGCACGCGAAAGCTGTACGCGCAACCACCACTGGTTCGTATCCAGGTCTCCCTGCAGGTGCACGTCCCGGGCGGAAAGAGGGAGCCAGACCGGCAACCATCCACGGTCGCGCTCGCCGGCGGCGACGGCTTCGGATGCGCTCGCATACTGGCGGTACGGCTGCTCGTCGCAGCCGGCCGTGGCCAGCGCGAGGATGATAAAGAGGCCCAGAGAAAGCAGCGTGCGAACGGCATCGGCGATGCTACAGGCCGGCGCCTGACGTACCGCGGTGCGGACGAACGAGGTAGGCGGCGGCCGGGAACGGCGGCTATCGAGCCACATCAGGAGCAACGGTCCGGATGATCGCCAGCATGAGCTCCTGGTCCTTGCTGCTGATCCCGTGTCCGCCCAGGAGGACCTCGCCAACGGAGAAGCCCTTCGGGTGGGGATCACGGAACCAGCCGCTGGCGGTGTACCGCCCTTCCCGGTAGTGGGTCACGATGAACACCCGCAGGCCGCCGATGGAATCCCAGCACTCGCTCTGCTCGGAAGCGGAGGAGCTGTCGGTGGAGCCTGGCCGGAAAGACTCCGTGCCCCAGTGACCATTGATGGAATGGAACTCCCGCGGTCCATCGCGCCATGCCACGCCCCCGTGCTGGAACGCGGCGGTCGTCTCCTCCGTGAACGTGGGTGGCAGCCGGTAGCTGAATCCGCGGTACGGCCCTGCCACGCGCACCCAGCCGGCCGTATCCACCCGCGGGACCGTGCAGGCGGACAGCGTGTGCACCGGCGCGCGGCCGGACGAGCAGGCGGCCACCAGCAGCAGAAGGGCCGTTGCACCAATGACCCGGTGTATGGGCCAGGAGCGTGTCATCCGCGAATCCACCTCCGTCTTCTTCATCCGCCGGCGCCGACATCCACCGACCCCGCTCCGGCGTTCCCC
>JAHWJJ010000188.1 GCA_019348475.1 Gemmatimonadota bacterium
CGTGGCGGTGCAGAAGTACCTGGGGCGCGTCTCCGGGCCGCTGCTGGACCGCATCGACCTGCACGTAGAGGTGCCGGCGGTGCGGTACCGCGACCTGTCCGACGCGCGCGCGGGCGAGCCGTCGGCGGCCATCCGCGACCGGGTGGCGCGGGCGCGCGAAATCCAGCGGGCGCGCTTCGCCGGGCGCGGCGACATCCACGCCAACGCGCACATGGTGCCCCGCGACCTGCGCGAGTTCTGCCGCATCGGCGAGGGGAGCGATGCGCTGCTGCGCACCGCCATCTCGCGCCTGGGGCTTTCCGCGCGCGCCTACCACCGGGTCATCAAGATCGCCCGCACCATCGCCGACCTGGACGGCGGCGGCGAGATCACCACCGCGCACGTCAGCGAGGCCATCCAGTACCGCTCGCTGGACCGCGCCGCCCCGGCGCCACCGGTTCACGCGTGAGGAGACGAATGCCAGAACCCAGAGAACCGCACGCCACGATCATCGCCGGCGCCAACGGAGTGGGGAAGAGCACGCTGGCTCCCCGGCTGATGCCGGAGTTCGGCCTCTCTGAGCGGAGCATTCTCTGCCTCAGACGACATGAGGATCTGCTCTTCCGTGCACCGGCTTCCGGGGATGCGGTCAGGACGGACAGTATCGCTGGTTCCCGGGTGAGGTCACTGCAGGAGCGCTTCGCGGCGTCGCGGGCGGTAGCCACGCTACGCCGCGCCAGCCGCGCGGGGCTCTGCACCCTGCCTCGCGGGTGTGCCCTCACCACCTCATGTCGACGGCACCGGTTGCTCATGCTGACCCATCAAGACGTCGAGAAACGCCTCGACCTTCGGAGACCGGTCGCGACGCCGCCAGCACAGAGCAATCGTAGTGAACGCCTCCGGCATGTCCAGCGTCCGGTACACGATGTCCTGCCCGCAAAACCGCTGAATGCAAGCCGGAGCAATCGTAACGCCGAGGCCCGCCTCCACGAGGCTCACGCGCGACTGTACCTCGGGCGCTTCCTGTACGACTCGCGGAAAGAACCCGGCGGCACGACACAGATCGACTACTCGCGTATAGAATGGCGGATTGAGCGATTTTCCGAACAGTACGAAGGGCTCGCTCGCCAGTGAGGCCAGCGGGAAAGGCTCCGCGGTAGCCAAGTGATGGCCGGCAGGTAGCACCGCGACGAATCTCTCCCGGACGACAACTTTCGACGCGATCTCGGAATCGGCAGGGGCCTCCCGCAGCAGACCCAGGTCGATTCGCTCAAGCCTCAGGGCTTCTAGCTGCTCCGTGGTGGACATTTCGCGTATCCGAAGCTCGACTTCTGGATGCGTCTCGCGGAATCTGCGAATTGCCCTCGGTAGCTCGGGCACGAGGAGTGTTGAGGGAACAACGCCGAGCGTCAGGAGCCCTCTCTCTCCACGGGAGGTCCGCCGCGCGATATCCACCGCCGCGTCCGCATCGGCAAGGCTTCGGCGCGCCCGAACAAAGAACGCCTCCCCAGCCTCGGTCAGCGCAACACGAGGCCTTCTTCGTACCAATCTGCATCCGGTAATCTCCTCAAGCCGCCGAATTTGCTGTGTCAATGCCGGTTGGGTGATGCCGAGCCGCTCCGCGGCTCGGCCGAAGTGGTTCTCCTCCGCAAGCGCGATGAAGCAGCGCAGGTGGCGTAGGCCGAGCTGCGAGGTCATAAGTGAAACTTATCAAGATGGAGTGTCAATGTTATTTCCGTAATCTCAACCATAGTAATAGTCTTACGGTATCGCCAGATGCTCACGAGTACTTTGGAGGATGCATGCCGAGTCAGAAGCACCGTCGGCTCCTGCCCCTGATGATCGCGCTCACGGGGTGTTCTACAGGACAAGTGTCAGCACCGACGAGCTCGCCGCCGGCGGCCGCACCGCAAGAACCCTCTGCTGAGCTCCTGACTCCGGCCGAGCTGCGGCAGTTGGGGCGCTACGTCGACTCCCTTACTCACGTCGGCGCGTTCTCGGGTGTCGTCCGGGTGGCGAAGGACGGTGACGTGCTCTTCGAGCAGGCCTATGGGCTGGCCCACCGAGATCCTCCCATTCCCACGCGCAGTGATACCCGCTTCAATCTCGCCTCGATCGGAAAGATGTTCACTGCCGTGGCGGTCCTCCAGCTTGCCGAACAAGGTAAGCTTTCCCTGCAGGACCCGATTGCGAAGTACCTGCCAGGGATCCTGCCACCGGAAATCGGCAGCAAGATCCGCATTGCCCATTTGCTCACGCATACCTCCGGACTGGGAGACTTCACTCAGGAACCCTTTGCCGACGATGATCCCAGGTCGTGGCGCGATGATCTTCGCCATCTGAGAGGCGCCGCCCTCGAATCTGAGCCGGGCACCGGGTGGGCGTACAGCAACGCCGGCTATCTACTCCTCGGTGCCGTGGTCGAGAACGTCTCCGGGGAAGATTTCCATGACTACCTCCGAAGGCACGTTTACGAGCCTGCGGGGATGAATACCGCAGGCGAATTCTCCGTTGATCAGCTCCCGCCCAATACCGCGACTGGGTACACAGAGGAGAAGTGCGAGGGTGGTACGCGCCTCGTCAGCGTATACCGCGGACCTTCGAGGGGCGGACCAGCCGGGGGTAACTTCGCTAGCGCTACCGACCTTCATCGGTTCGCGCAGGCGCTCCTCAAGGGGAGGCTGCTTCGGCCGGAAACGGTGCGCGAGATGCTGAGCCCGAGACCAGAACTGAACTCGCCTCGCTACGGCTACGGTGTCCAACTGTTCGGGACCAGCGGATCGGACGTCGGCCACTCCGGCGGCGCTCCGGGGATGAACAACTACCTTCGCGTGCGCCTCGACCAAGGGTATGTCTTCGTCGCGCTCAGCAACACCGATACCGGTGGTCGCCTCGCAATACGCAAGATCGCCGAGCTGGCTTCGCCGCCGGACCGCGACGGGAACTGACAGGAGGTTGGATTGCTGACCCTTCCCTGAAGCCGCGTGGCGCGGGCGACGTATCACATACGCAGTGAGTCGCGACTTGTGCTAAGAGAGAGCCGCTTCCGAACTACGATCCTGCTCGTGATTCTCCTCGGCCCTGGGTAGTATTCGAACTGGTTGACATCGGGCTGAAAAACAGAACAGATTTCCAGCGGTGCCTGCACCCGCTGTGGACGAGGAGCATGGCACCGCGTGCGAGATCCGACGAGCTGAACCGGAAACACGACGGAGGGCAGAGTGAGAACCGCGATTCCTGCGCTGCTGGTCGTTGCTGCTGTTCTGGGAGCTGCTTCGTGCCGCGATGGCGGCACCGGCCCCGGCGAGGTGCGGGCCGGGGAGTTCCGGGCGACGGTCTCTGGCCACGCCAGCGGAGAGTTCACCGGCACCGCGCACCTGTACGAGGGCGACTCGTTTCTCCCCGGCCGCCAGATCGTGCTCACCTCCAGGGACGGCGAGGTCGAGATCACCCTCTGGGGCGGGGGCCTCCTGAGCACGGGCACGGACTTCGATTTTGAAGTCGGCCGGCATCCCGTGGGCGTCCTGGCCAACGTGCAGGCGGCCCTCAGCATCAACCCCCAGTCCACCGTCGGGCCCCTGTACATCGCGAGGGAAGGCACGTTGCGGGTGACGAGTTCCACGGCCGAGCGGGTCTCCGGGCAGTTCACCTTCGACGGCGTGGTGCACCTGCCGGACGGGAGCACCCGCGTCGCGAAGGTGAGCGGCGCGTTCAACGCCGTGCCCGGGCCCACCTGGGACGGAACGCGCCACGCACCGCACCCGTCACCGGTTCGCTCGCACTGACGACGGGTGGGTCGGACAGGCAGGTTTTCAGCACCGTCGGAAGCGCAGGTGTCGGCGGACTTCGCGATGCGTGCTCCCAGCGCCTGCCAGGAGTTGCAAGCGCCAATCTCTTGAAACCGACATTCGCCGCCGCCACCCACGACGGCCACGGATGATGGCGCGTCAGTCCGCGCCCCCGTACTCGCACGCCGGGCATGCGGCTCTTCCCCGTCTCAGGAGTCATTCACCATGCGAAGCAGTCTCTTTCTCTGCGCATCTGTCGTCCTTGCTCTGCCCGCGCCCGCGTTCTCCCAGGCAACGGCGGCGGAGGCGGCCGACCTGGCGGCCCCCGCGGCCGCGCCCAAGAGTGCGTCCCGGGCACAGCTGCTCTCGATCGGCCACACCGCGGTGGCGACCTCCGTCGGCTGGTTCCTGATGCGCGACGGGGTCGACTCTCAGCTCAAGGGCGACATCGGATACTGGCTGGTCGCCTATGGCGCGTTGGCGGCTCCGTCGGCGGGGAACTACTACGCCCGAGACAAGGCGCGGGTGGAGCGCGGGATGATGATCCGCTCCGCGGGCGGGGCCCTGGTCGTTGCGTCGATGTGGCGCCAGCTTTTCACCGCGTTCGACCTGGACGATCCGGACGGGGCGAGATGGTTTCACTGGGATGCGCTGAACGTCACGGGCTTCACGATCATCGCGGCCGGGGCCGCGTACAGCGTCGCGACGGCGCCCGCATCGGTCAACGAGTACAACATGAGGGTTTCGGGAGATGGCCCTCGCGTAACCGTCGGCCCGGCGTACGCGCCCACAACCTCGAGCGTCGGAATACAGGTGGAAGTCCGGTTCTGAGCGGGGGCCGAGGACCGGCTGCCGACGGGGATGAAACCGGGGAGACACGATAGTTGCACGCATGGCGGGATGGCGAGGCGCGAGGAGCGCCTGACCCACGTCTTTCAGATCGTGGTTGGAGCGCGTGTGGGTGGGTACATGGGCGGGGCGATCGACGTCGTCCGCGCATTCCGGCGGTGGCGGGAACGGCCCGCATCTTGAACCGCAGGGCGCCGGCGCCGGGCCGAACGCGTCCGCCGCATCCGTAAACGCTTTCGCAGGGCCGTGGTGGCTACCCCCTCCCGATTCGAACGCATCTTCAACCGGCTGCTGGCGCAGCGGCGTACGGACCGCCGCCCGGGCGCCGCGCCGGGGCGCCGCGCGGCCGACTACCAGCCCATCCGCGGCTGGCGGCCCGCGCTGCTGATCGCGCTGGCCATCGGGCTCCTGGACTGGGGCACCAAGGCCGCGATCGCCGCCTCCATGCCCATCGGCCACTTTCGCGAGGTGATCGACGGGCGCGTGGCCTTCTGGCACGTGCGCAACCCGGCGATGATCCTGGGGCTGTGGGCCAACTTTCCGCTCGGCGGCCGCAAGGTCATCGCGATCGTCGCGGCGGTGCTGGGCGTGCTGGTGCTGCTGCAGATCGTGGGACGCGCGCACCGGCTGCCGCACAACCAGCGGCGCTGGGCCTGGGTGTTCGTGGGCCTGGTCCTGGGCGGGATGCTGGGGAACCTGGGCGAGCGGGCGCTGCACTGGGGGGTGACGGACTTCCTGTCGCTGCGCTGGGGCGACTACTGGCTTCCGCCCGGCAACGTGGCCGACATCGCGCTGTTCCTGTCGGTGCCGCTCGCCATCCCGGTGATCGTGTTCGAGTTGATGGGCCGCGCGCGCCGCGGCCGCGGCCCGGTTCGGCCGATGCATCCGGGCGGCGCGGAGCCGAACGCCGCCTGAGCGGGCGGGGATGCGGCCGCGCGAAGCGGCCGGATCGTGCCCGCCTGGACCCTCCACGCGACGAGGAGCATGAACACCCCCAGCTTCCTCATTGCCGCGCTCGCCGCGGCCCTCTGGGCGGCGCCCGCGGCATCGCAGGATGCGGGTTCAGCGGGGGCCAGCCGCGGCGAACCGGCGCCGGCCACCGTTCCGTCCGAGCGCCACCCGCCGCCTCGGCCGGCCTCCGCGGCGGCCATTCAGGGGGGAGTGATGCCGCGGGCGTTGCGGCCGGACGCGCCGGCCGCAACGGGATCCGGCGTGGAACTGCCCCCGATCCGCCTGGACGAGTACACGTACTGGGGGCTGGGCGTCGGCGGCGCCACGGGGCTGGCGTACTCCCTCGCGTCCGGCCACTCCCCCGACAGCCTGGAGCGGGTGCTCACCGTGGTCGTGGGGGCGGGGGTGGGGATGTACATCGGCGCGGCCATCGACATCGTGCGATCGCTCGGCGCGCCGGAGGACTGACGCACCGGACGGCCGCTGGCGGGGTACGGGAGGGCGCGCCTATCTTGGGCGCGCCCGTTTCGTTGTCCCTCGAAGCAGAAGTGATGGTCCCGGAAAGCAAGCGCCAGCACCTGGTCCACATCCTCCGCGAGTGCGGCTCCGTCGTGATCGGCTACAGTGGCGGGGTGGATTCCGTGTTCCTGGCCCGCGTCGCCCTCGACGTCCTGGGCGCGGACAACGTGCTGGCGGTCACGGGAAAGAGCGACAGCATCGCCTCGTGGATGGAAGACACGGCGCGCGAGGTGGCGGGGCGCTTCGGCATCCCCTGGCTGGAGCTGGAGACGCGGGAGATGGACGACCCCCGCTACGCGGCCAACCCCAGCAACCGCTGCTACTTCTGCAAGAGCGAGCTGTGGACGCGGCTGGCGGACGTGGCGCGCGAGCGCGGATTGCGCACGGTGCTGGACGGCAGCAACGCGGACGACGTGGGCGACCACCGCCCGGGCGCCGTGGCCGCGGCGGAGAACGCCGTCCGCTCGCCGCTGCTGGAGGCGGGGCTCACTAAGGCGGAGATCCGCGCGTGGTCGCGCGAGCTGGGGCTGCCCACCTGGGACCAGCCCGCGGCGCCCTGCCTGGCCAGCCGCATCCCCTACGGCATCGCCGTGACGCCGGAGCGGCTGCGACAGATCGAGGCGGCGGAACTGGGGCTGCGCGCGCTGGGCTTTCGCGACGTTCGCGTGCGGCACCACGACGGGCTGGCGCGGCTGGAGGTGCACCCGGCGGAGATCGCTCGGGTGGCGGAGCACCGTGCCCGGATCGCGGAGGCGGTGCGCGCGGCGGGGTTCCGGCGCGTGCTGATCGACCTGCAGGGGTACCGCCGCGGCTCCCTGAACGAGGGGCTGGCGGGGGCGCAGCTGGTGCAGCTGGGGGCGTGGGAATGACGGCGGCGCACGATCCGCGGATCGCCGCGGCGGAGCGCGTGCTGGCCGGGCACGGCGTGTCCGCGGAGCTTTCGGCGGAGGGGCACGAGCGCGAGATCGCGGCCGTGCGCGTGGCGGAGGACGCGTGGGCGCGGATGCTGGGCGACGAGGGCGCGGCGGTGGCGGCGGAGGTCAGGGCGCTCGGGTTCCGCTACGTGGCGCTGGACCTGGCGGCCGGGGACGCCGGCGGCGCCGGCTGATCCGTGGCGGACGACGTCGTCTACCTGGACTACGCGGCAACCTCCGCCGTCCGCCCGGAGGCGGTGGTGGACGCGGTCGCGCGCTACCTGCGCGACGTGGGCGCCACGCCCGGACGCGCGGGGCACCGGCGCGCGGTGGAGGCCGGGCGCATGGTCCTGCGCTGCCGGCGCGCCCTGGCGGCCTTCTTCAACGCCCCCGGCGACCCCGGCCGCGTCACCCTTCACCTGAACGCCACGCACGCGCTGAACGCCGCGCTCTTCGGCGTGCTGCGGCCGGGGGACCGGGTGGTGCGCACGGCGTACGACCACAACGCCGTCCGCCGCCCCGTGCTGGCCCTGGCCCGGCGGGGCGTGCAGGCGACGGTGCTGCCCGGAGATGCGGCCGGGGGGGTGGACCTGGACGAGGCGGAGCGCGCGCTGGCCGGCGCGCGGCTGCTGGTGGTGACGCACGCGAACAACGTGATCGGCAACGCGCTGCCGGTGGCGAAGCTCGCCGAACGGGCGCGCGCGGCGGGGGCGCTGGTGCTGGTGGATGCGGCACAATCGGCTGGGCACCTGCCGGTGGACGTGCAGGGGATGGGGATCGACCTGCTGGCGTTCACCGGGCACAAGGGGCTGCTGGGGCCGCAGGGGACGGGCGGGCTGTGGATCCGCGACGGCGTCGAGCTTCCGCCGCCGTTCTTCGGGGGTACGGGCGGAGACTCGGACTCGCCTGACATGCCCGCGCTGCTGCCGGACCGGATGGAGGCGGGGTCGATGAACGGGCCCGGCATCGCGGGGCTGCTGGCGGGGGTGGAGTGGCTGATGGAGCGGGGGATGGACGCCGTGCACCGGCACGAATCGGAGCTCCGCTCGCACCTGTGGAACGCGCTGGACCAGATCCCCGGCATTCGCATGCACTCGCCGCCGGAGGGTCCGCCGGGGCTGGATTCGGCGGGCATCGTGACCATCAACGTCGGCGGGATGGACGCGGCGGAGGCGGCGCTGCGGCTGGACCGCGAGCACGGCGTGCTGGTGCGCGCGGGGCTGCACTGCGCGCCGGAGTCGCACGACATCCTGGGCACCGGCCAGACCGGTGCCG
>JAHWJJ010000189.1 GCA_019348475.1 Gemmatimonadota bacterium
GAACTCTGGCCCGGGTGCGGTTGCCACGCGCAGAAGCACGGCCAGGACTCGCCCATCCACGGCTCCGTCGCCTCATCCAGCCCGGCCACGCCGGCGGCCTAGTCAGCCGGCATTTTCTCGCCGCAGTCCGACACCACCTGGTCGGCGGGTAGACCTCGTCTCGCGCCACCACGCCGATTCCGTCGCGGCGAACGCCGCCCCGGACGCCATCGTTGATCACGCGTTCCGCCTCGTCGGACAGCCGTGGCATGACGACCACGACCGTCGTGCCACGGCTGTCCGACTGCTCAGCCGGTGCTGACTCGATCGCCGCCCTGCTGGCGGAGGAGGTCCTCGGTCCGGTCGGCGGCGTCATCCTCGACCTGGACGGCGACCAGGAGGTCACCCTGGTTGACGCGCTCCTCGTACGCCCGGGCCTCGGTGAGGTCCGCCTTGGAGAACACCATCTCGATCTTCCCCAGCAGGTCGTCGTAGAAGGGCCAGTTGCGGGCCATCCGCCGCAGCAGCTCCACGCCGCCGGGCGCGGCCGCCGCCTCCGCCAGCGCGGTGCCGGCGCCCAGCCAGGCGGGGAGCATCAGCCGGTTCTGCGTCCAGCCGAACTGCCAGGGGATGGCGCGGATCCCCATGATCCCCTCCCCCGCGCCCGGGCGGTACGCCGGCCGCGAGCCGAAGCGCGCGTGCGCCAGCTCCTCGACGGGCGTGGCCGCGCGAAAGAGCGCGAACACCTCGTCGCTCTGGTGCACCAGCTCGCGGTAGACGGCCAGCGAGCGCGCGGAGAGGCGGTCCATCACCTCGCGGAACGCCGCCTCGTCCCCCGGCGCGGCATCCTCGCGCCAGTCGGAGAACGCGTGCAGCAGCGTGCCGCCCAGCGTCACCTCCAGCGTGCGCTCCGCGATCTCCGGCAGGCCGAACTGCTGGGAGATGATCTCGCCCTGCTCCGTGATCTTTACGCGGCACCCCACCGTGTCCGGCGGAAGCGCCGCCAGCGCGCGGTGCACGGGCGATCCGCCGCCGCGCCCCACGCTCCCCCCGCGTCCGTGGAACAGCCGCAGCTGGACCCCGCGCTCGCGGAACAGCGCCGAGAGCGCCTCCTGCGCGCGGTGCAGTCCCCAGGCGCTGGCCAGGATCCCCGCGTCCTTGCCGGAGTCGGAGTAGCCGATCATCACCTCCTGCCGGCCCCCGCGCGCCTGCAGCTGGCGGCGGTAGACGGGATCGGCCAGCAGCGAACCCATCACCTCCGGCGCGCGCTCCAGGTCGTCCAGCGTCTCGAAGAGGGGGACCACGTCGATGCGCGACACCGGGGGATCGGCGGCCAGGTCCACCAGCCCCGCCTCGCGCGCCAGCAGCAGCACGCGCAGCAGGTCCTCCGCCGACGTGGTCATCGACACGATGTAGGTCGACGCGGCCGCGGCGCCCGCCTCCTCCTGCACCGTGCGCACGGCGCCGAAGGTGTCCAGCACGCGCCGCGTCGCCTCCTCCACCGGCACGTGGGGGCCCACCAGGGGGCGGCGGGCCAGCAGCTCCGCGCGCAGCGCCGCCCCGTCCAGCGGCGCGAGCCCCACCTGCGCCGCCACGTCCTCCAGCGCGGCCTGGTGCGCGCTGGCGTGGTCGCGCACGTCCATCATGAAGCCGTGGAACCCGTGCGCACGCACGCCCACCAGCAGCGGGTCCAGGGCGGTGCGGCACACCTGCCGCGCGCCTGCCTGCACCAGGCACTCGCGCACCAGCAGCAGGTCGCGCTCGAACGCCGCCGCGTCCGGGTACGCCGCGGGCTCGTGCACCGGATGGCCGGCATCGCGCGAGGCCACCTGCCGCCGCGTGGCCTCCAGCCGCCCGGCCATGAAGCTCAGCTTGAGCCGCAGCGGCTCGTCCGCGTTGCGGCGGCGGTTGGCCTGCCACACCTGCGGCAGCACGGCGCGGTCGTCGTCCAGCGACGCGCGCAGCGCCGGCCCCGGCTCCGCCACCTGGGCGGATAGCGACAGCTGCTCCACCAGCCCCTCCACCGCGCCGCGGTAGCGTCCCAGGATCACGTGGCTGGCCCGCCGCGCAGCCGCCACCGTCACCTCCGGCGTGACGTTGGGGTTGCCGTCGCGGTCCCCGCCGATCCAGTTGCCGATGCGCAGCGGCGTCGCCAGCCGCAGCGGCTCGTCGGCCTGCACGTCGAACTCGTCCTCGAACGCGCGCACCAGCGCGTCCTGCGCCCGCGCCCCGGCCTCCAGCAGCCGCGTCTCCAGGTACCACAGGCCGGTGCTGACCTCGTCCATCACCGACGGCCGGTCGCGGCGCACCTCGGCCGTGAGCCACAGCAGCTCGATCTCCCCCTCCAGCGCGTCCTCCACGGGGCGGCGCTCGGCGGGGGCGGTGGATTCGCGCAGAAGCAGCAGCTCGGCGACACGCGACTGCAGCGCCAGCAGCGTGCGCCGCGTGGATTCCGTGGGGTGCGCGGTGATGACGGGGCGCACGTCCAGCCGCGCGATGGCCTCGGCCACCTCGCCGGCCGTGTGCCCCCCGGCGCGCAGCTGCCGCAGCGTCCAGCGCGCGGACGCCCTCTGCGGTTCGGAGCCGGCCTGGTGCAGGTAGTCGCGGCGGCGCCGCACCCGGTGCACCTGCTCGGCGGTGTTGATGAGCAGAAAGAAGAGCGTGAACGCCCGCGCGGCGGACGCGCACGCCTCCAGCGGCAGCGCCGCCACCCGCTCCAGCAGTTGCTCGAAGGTGGGCGCGCCGGCATCGCCCCGGCGGCGGTCGCGGCAGGCCTGGCGCAGCTCCTCGACCGTTTCCAGCGCCTGCGCCCCCTCCAGCCGCCCGATCACGCGCCCCAGCGCCGCAGCCAGCCAGCGCACGTCCTCGTGCAGCGGCACGTCCTCGGCCCGCGTCTCCGGCTCCGGCGGCACGGTGGGAGCTTCCGCGGCGGCGCTTTCGGCCGCGTCCATCGCGTGGGGATCGTGTGTCATGGGGTCCGGTGGATGGGAGCGGTCGCAGGCGGCGCACGGACGCCCTGCGCCCCGTCACGATGTGGGCCACTCCGGACGGGCGCCACTCGTACACCTCCGCCGATACCCCCGGGGGAGGTCGAAGGGCGACGGGTCCTGAACGGCGCGTGCGACTGTCCGTCGAGGACCCGCGCCGCGCCCCCTCCGGGCGAGCACCACTCGCCCGCCTCCCCCAAACCCCCTGGAGGAGGTTGAACGGCGACGGGTTCGACCGATCTACGCCACGCGGTTGCGAAGGCGGTCCGATCGAACGAGGGGGGCGTAGATGATGCCGCACGGGGGCAAATCGACTAGAATGTGCGGATCGACCGCATCCCCTTCCCCACTCGCCCGAGTCATGGCCGCCGACTTTCTGCTCTACGGGTCGTACGGATACACGGGCCGCCTGATCGCGGAGCGGGCGCGCGAGCTGGGGCTCACGCCGCTGCTGGCGGGGCGCGATGCGCGGGCGGTGGAGGCGCAGGCCGCGGAGCTGGGCGCGCCGCACCGCGCATTCGCGCTGGACGACGCGGCCGCGCTGGACGCCGCGCTGCGGGAGACGCGGGTGGTGCTGCACGCGGCGGGGCCGTTCTCGCACACGGCGCGGCCGATGGTGGAGGCGTGCCTGCGCACCGGCGCGCAGTACCTGGACATCACCGGCGAGATCGGCGTGTTCGAGATGGCCGCGGCACAGGATGCCCGGGCCCGGCCGGCGGGAGTGATGCTCCTTCCCGGCGCCGGCTTTGACGTGGTGCCCTCCGACTGCCTGGCCGCGCACCTGCACCGGCGGCTGCCGGGCGCAACGTCGCTGACGCTCGCGTTCCAGGCGCTGGGCGGCGCCTCGCGCGGCACACTGACGACCATGGCGGAGAACGCGGGCGAGGGCGGCGCGGTGCGGCGCCGCGGGCGCATCACCCGCGTGCCGGCGGCGTGGCGTTCGATGGAGGTGGACTTCGGCCGCGGCCCGGTCACGGTCACCACCATCCCGTGGGGGGACGTGTCGACGGCGTACCACAGCACCGGGATCCCCGACATCGAAGTGTACACCCGCATCCCCCGCAACCAGGTACGGCTGATGCGCGCGACGCGGCACCTGGGGTGGCTGCTGGGATCCGCACCCGTGCAGGGGCTGATGAAGCGCGCCATCCGCAAGGGCCCGCCCGGCCCCACCGCCGAGCAGCGCGCCGGGGGCGCCAGCCTGCTGTGGGGGCGGGTGGAGGATGCCGATGGCCGCCGGGCCGTCAGCCGCCTGCGCGCGCCCGAGGGGTACACCCTCACCGCCCGCACGGCCGCGGAAGCCGTGCGCCGCGTCCTGGCCGGCGACGCCCCCGCCGGCTTCCAGACCCCCTCCCGCGCCTACGGCGCCGACTGGATCCTGCAGTTCGAGGGGGTGGAGCGCGAAGACGTGGAGTAGGAACGCTGCACGTCTTTAGCGGCTCACTGCTCGACCCTGTGTGGAGGCCTTCGGTAGCGCTCTCCCGTGCGACCGGGGCTGCGCGCCGAGCCGGGCAAAGCTTCGCCGCCACGTTGCGGGCGCCCGCGTGTATGCGACGGACCGCGCCCGCGAAGGGTCCGGTGGTCCGCGCTCCCGTCCACCTGTTCGGAAGGAGGCTGCCGTGCTCGAAATCCTGTCCCAGCCTGGCGCCATGCCGATCCCGGACCGCCTGGTCCGCGCGCTCCTGCCCGTGGCCGCGCCGGGAATCGAGCGGCGGCAGGTGCGCATCCGACATCTGGACGCGCACAGCAACGACGTGGCGGAGGTGCGCGTGCCGGACGGGCGCGTGCTGATGGTGAAGCGCGGGCGCTATCCGTGGTCCGCAGCCCGGCTGACGGCATCGCGCACCGCGGCCGGACTGCTGCGCGGCGCCTACGTCCGCGTGCCGCAGCCCATCCCGCTCCCCGACGGCGTGGACCAGGAGCCGGTGGAGGCGTACTGGCGCATCGAGCACCCCACCCTGCAGGAATTGTGGCCCACGCTTTCGCCCGCGCGGCGGCGGCACGCCCTGCGCAGCCTGGGCCGTCTGCTGCGCCGCGTGCACCGCGTGGAGGCCGGCCGGCACGGACCGCTGGGCGGCGGCGAGGCCCCGGCCTCTCTGGAGGCGCACCTGGCGGCGGACCTGGGCTGGCGGCTGCTCCCGGCCGTCTACGGTGAGTGGCCGCAGGCGGCGTGGGAGGTGGAGCGGCTGGTGGCGCTGATCCCGCGCCTGGCGGAGCGGCTGGGGGACGCGCCGCCGGTGCTGCTGCACGGCGACGTGCACCTGGGCAACGTGCTGTGCGACACCGGCTACGGCGGCGCGCGGTGCGTGGGGCTGCTGGACCTGGAGAGCGCCGGCGGCGGGCCGGCGGAAGCGGACCTGGCCATCGCGCAACTGCACCACGGGCCGCTGTTCGCGTCGCCGCTGCCGGACGGATGGTTCCGCGCCCTGCTGCGCGGGTACGGGCGCGAGCCGGACCCGTTCGCGCTGGGATTCTACCGCGCCGTGCACCTGGCCAACATGGGCTTTCATTCCGCGCTGGTGGGGCACGCGGAGCACGCCGAGAGCGTGGCGGCCGCGCTGGAATGGGAGGTGGACGCGCTCGCCCGCGCGGAGTGATACCAGGTTCTACAGTCGCTTGTGCACCTGGAGTTCTACTGCCAGTCTCACGCGGAGGGCGCGGAGGACACGGAGAAGTTCTCCGCGACCTCCGCGCCCTCCGCGTGAGGCCATCTTTGACGCACGCTGCACAACCAGTCCGAGAATCTGCTCGGCCTCCACCGAATCCGCTTCTCCGTTCCCGCGCGGATGGTGGGGATCGCATGCAGCGGCAGCGGCACGCGGATCGCACCGGCTCCTTTTCGCACTCGCCGAAAAGGAGCCGGCATTCGTATGCGTCCCGTGCTGTACCTGGACCTGGACGACACCCTGGTGGCCTGGCCCGACGGCCGCCGCGGCAGCCCGCGCGGTGCCCGCGGCGGGCGCGATTTCCTGCGCTGGGCGCTGGAGCGCTACGAGGTGCGGTGGCTGACCACCTGGTGCCCGAACGGGCGGATGGAGCCCAGGCTGCTGCGGGACCTGGCGCGGATGCTGGACCTGCCGGCGGAGGCGCTGCAGGCGATCCGCGGGCTCGACTGGTCGCACAGCCAGTGCAAGCTGGACGGGATCGCGTGGATGGAGCACGTGGTGCTGCGGCGCCCGTTCGTCTGGCTGGAGGACGAGTACGGGTTCGGCGACCGCGAGCGGTCCTTTCTGGACGCGCACGGACTCGGCGGATGCTACCTGCACGTGAACGTCAGCACGGACGCGGACGCGCTGCGGGGGGTGCACGCGACCCTTCGCGATGCGCCCCCCGCCCTTGCTCCCGGCGCGGGCTCCGCGCCGAGCTGACGCGCCGCCTTACGCGCCGTTCATCCGCCCGCCCCGCGCAGCGCGTCGGCGACGATGCCGCGCGCTTCGTCCTGGATCCGGGCCAGGTGGTCCGGGCCGCGGAAGCTTTCCGCGTAGATCTTGTACACGTCCTCGGTCCCCGAGGGGCGCGCGGCGAACCACCCGTTCTCCGCCGTCACCTTGAGCCCTCCGATGGGCGCGCCGTTCCCCGGCGCGGCGGTAAGCCGCTCCGCGATCGGTTCGCCCGCGAGCGTGGAGGCGCGCACGTCGGCGGGGGAGAGCCGGCCCAGGACGGCCTTTTCCGCGACGGTGGCGGGGACGTCGATGCGCTGGTACACGGGGCTGCCGAAGCGGCTCTCCAGCTCCGCGTACAGCGTGGCCGGGTCGCGGCCCGTGCGGGCGGTGACCTCCGCCGCCAGCAGCCCCAGGAGCATGCCGTCCTTGTCCGTGGTCCAGGGGCGCCCGTCCGTGCGCAGAAAGGTGGCGCCGGCGCTCTCTTCCCCGGCGAAGGCGACGGAGCCGTCCGTGAGCCCGTCCACGAACCACTTGAACCCCACGGGCACCTCCACCAGCGGGCGGCCCAGCTCCGCCGCCACCCGGTCGATCATCGAGCTGGAGACCAGCGTCTTTCCCACGCCGGCGTCGCGCCGCCACCCGGCGCGGTTGCGGAACAGGTAGTCGATGGCCACGGCCAGAAAGTGGTTGGGGTTCATCAGCCCCCCCGCGGGCGTGACGATGCCGTGGCGGTCGCCGTCCGGGTCGCTGCCGAACGCCACCTCGAAGTCCGCGCCCATCTCCACCAGCCCCGCCATGGCGAAGGGCGACGAGCAGTCCATCCGCACCTTTCCGTCGTGGTCCAGGCGCATGAACCCGAAGGCGGGGTCCACTGCGCCGTTCACCACCCGCAGGTTCAGCCGGTACTCGCCCGCGATCAGGTCCCAGTACGCCACGGTCGAGCCGCCCAGCGGATCGACCGCGATGCGCACCCCGGCCTCGGCCACGGTGCGAAGGTCCACCACCTCCTTGAGGGCGCCCACGTACTTGTGCGCCAGGCTCCACCGCGTGACGGCGTGCGCGACGGCGGCGGCGCGGCGCACGCCCTCGAGGCCGGCGCCCAGCAGCTCGTTGGCGCGGGCCTGGATCGCGCCGGTGATCTCGGAACCCGCCGGGCCGCCGTGCGGGGGGTTGTACTTGATCCCCCCGTCCTCCGGCGGGTTGTGCGAGGGGGTGATGATCACACCGTCGGCCGTGCCGCCGCCGCCGTCCGCGTTGTGGCGGAGGATGGCGTGCGAGATGACCGGCGTGGGCGTCCACGGAGACCAGTCGTCCACCACCACCTGCACACCGTTCCCCGCGAACACCTCCAGCGCCGTTTCCCACGCCGGCTCCGAGAGCGCGTGGGTGTCGCGCCCCAGGAACAGCGGCCCGTCGATTCCGTGCGCCAGGCGGTGCTCGGCCACGGCCTGGCAGATCGCCAGGATGTGCGGCTCGTTGAACCCGGCGTCCAGCGAGGTCCCGCGGTGCCCGGACGTGCCGAAGCCGACGGGCGACAGTTCACCCGCGGGCGGCGAGCGGTAGGCGGCCACCAGCCGCTCCACGTCCAGCAGCGCGTTCGCGGGGACCGGCTGGCCGGCCTGCGGATGGATCGACAAAGGCGATTCGCGTTCGGGTTGATCATGGGCGCCGGGGCATCTGCCGGCTCTGCTCGCTCAAGGGCGCAGCGGATGCGCGTCCCGCGAGTGGCTGGGGGGTGTTTGCAAGAACCACACGTGCAAGCCGGCGTCGCGCTTTCAGCAGGGATGGCCGTATCCGCGCCGCGCTTACGCGTGTGCGCTCCGTGAATGGAAAAGCCCTGAAGCGCGGACAGCCTTTCGGCAGCATGGTCGGATCCGCGCCGCGCCCCCTCCGCTCGCTCAGGCTCGCACCTCCCCCAAAAACC
>JAHWJJ010000190.1 GCA_019348475.1 Gemmatimonadota bacterium
AGTGGGAGAAGGTGAGGGACGGCGGAGGAGGCGGCGGGCAGTCCCGCGGCGGGTCGCGGCGAATGGAACTCGGGAACAAAGGATCTCGACACCTGCCGCGGGGTGACATACGTTGACGCGGGTTTGCTTCCCACCGATCGCCAGATTTTCCCATGAGAATCCCCATCCTACTTCGCCGCGCCGCCGTGCTGGCCGCGCTGCTGCCGATGGCCGCCGGATGCATGTCCGCCGGCAAGCGCTACGAGCAGGGCGTAAAGCTGGAGGAGCGCGGCCGCCCCGTTGAGGCCGCGCGCCGCTACGTGGACGCCCTGCGCCGCGACCCCACCCTGGCCGACGCCCGTGCGCGGCTTCAGGAGAGCGGCCAGCTGGCCGTGGACCAGTACCGGCGGGAATCCGATGCCGCCGCCGCGGCGGGCCAGCACGCCGACGCGGCCGAAGCGCTGCTTCAGCTGGACGCGCTGCGCCGCGATGTGGCCTCGGTGGGCGTGGAGCTGGCCCTTCCGGCCGAATACGCGCAGCACCGGCGCGCGGTGCTGGACGCCGCCATCCACTCCTCCATCGACCAGAGCGCGCGGCTGGCCGAATCCGGGCGGTACACCGACGCGCTGGGGCGGCTGGAGCGCGTGGCGCGCTGGCAGCCCTCCGCGGCGCAGCGGCGGGACGCGGACCAGGCGCGGCTGGACACGTATTCGTTCTGGATGGAAAGCGAGTCTGCCGCCGGGCGCCACCGCGGCGCCTACCAGGTGGCGGAGCGCGCGATTTCATCCCTGGGACGGCAGTTTCCCGGGATCGAGCGGCTGGTGGAGGCGCAGCAGTACGCGATCGACGAGGGCACGCTGCGGGTGGCCGTGCTCCCCATGGCGGTTTCGCCGTCCGCGGAACGGGCGCTCTCCGCGTCCTTCCTGCGCGACGTGGAAAACGAGCTGGAAACCGGCGCCTGGGCGCGCCCGCCCGCGTTCGTGGAGGTGGTGGACCCGCGCGAGGTGCGCCGCGAGGCCCGGCGGTTCGACCTGGACGACCTGGGCTACACCTCCGAGGCGGCGCGGCTGGGGCGGGCCGTGGGCGCCGACCTGGTGGTGATGCTGGAGGTGGACAGCGCGGCGGTCACCGAGCCGGACCCCACGCGCGAGCGCCGCGCCGTGCGCACCCGGTCCGGGGCGGACACGGCGTACGTGGTGCGCTCCGGCCGTCGCGAGGGGTGGGCGCGGGTGCGGTACGTGGTGGTGTCGGTGCCGGACCGGCGCATCCTGACGCGCGACTTCGTGGCGCCGCGGGCTTCGCGCCCCTACCGCGAGGCACAGTACACCGGCGACTGGCGCCAACTGCTGCTTTCCGACGAAGACCGCCGCCTGTTCGACGCCACCCGCCGCGACGACGGGCGCGCCAACCTGATGCTGGACCTGTCGCGCCAGCTCGCGGACCAGCTTTCGCGCGAGGTGTACGAACGCGTGCTGGCACAGGTGCGGTAAATCGCTGGGTGTCCGCCAAAAGGATGGGCCGAAGCCGCGAACCTCCCGGGGTTCGCGGCTTCGTCGTTTGTTCCGGGGGAGTTCGCTCGCGAACGGGACGGGGCTCCGCGCCGGAGCGGCTAAAGCCGCCGTGCGGACTTTGCGATTTCAACCGCGAATCCATTCGCTCCGGCCAGGGCTTCCCCAGGGCCGAGAGCCGGCGTCTGGTGCAGCACGGCGCAACTCGCGCGGGAGCGGCTAAAGCCGCCGCAACGACGGCGGTAAGCCCCGCAAACTGGGCGGGGCTTCAACTGCACTCGGCAGAGGTGCCGCCTCCCTGGCCGAACCTGCCGCGCGCAGTCCGCGCAGGCGGCGCGCAGGCGGACTCGCCATTTTCCAGCGCGAATTCATTCGCTCCGGCCAGGGCTTCCTCACCCGAGGGCCCGGCGTCTGGTGCAGCACGGCGCAACTCGCGCGGGAGCGGCTAAAGCCGCCGCAACGATTGCGGTAAGCCCCGCAAACTGGCGGGGCTTCAACTGCACTCGGCAGAGGTGCCGCCTCCCTGGCCGGACCTGGCGCGCGCAGTCCGCGCAGGCGCGTCCACAGGCGAATTCATTCGCTCGGGCTTGGGTCTCGCGCGCGTCGTTGGCGGCTGGGGTTTCGCCGCGGTAGGCGGCTCGCCAGAGCGTGAAGGAGCACCCGCCCTTCCCGTTACCCCCGCGTCACCCGGAGGCGGACTACGTAGCTCTCCTCGTCCGGCGGGCCCGCGGCCGTGGGGCGCGGCTGCAGATCCACCACCTCCACGACGTAGCCCTCGTGGGCCACGCGGCGGCGGCCGGTGGTGGTGTTCAGCTCGACGGTGCGCGTGGCCTCGCCGCGCTCCTGCAGGATCAGCCCCACCAGGGCGTTGCCCGCCGTGACGCACTGCGCGTCCGCGGGGCAGCGCGAGTCCTCCATCACCCGCCCGAAACCGATGGCCAGGCGCTCCTCGTCAAAGGTGCGCGTCTGGCCCAGCGGGATCTCCACCTGCTGGTTTTCGTCCGTCCCCGGCACGGGACCGGTGCGAAAGGTGTTGATGCACCCCGCAGCCAGCGGCAGCGCGAGCAGAAGCGCGCCCATCGTGCGGCGGCGGTGGCATGGGGTCATCCGCGGGCGCACGTCATCGGGTCGGTTCATCGGTCGCATGGTCGTGGAGGTGATCTGGATCCCGCGCTGCCGTCCATCCGCACAGCAAATCCCGTCCCTCATCCACCGTGACCGCCATGCGCGGGCGTCCGCCGGCTTCTGTATGACCGGGCTGCATCTCTCGTGTAGTTGAAGGTCGCGGACAGCGGGGACCTGCGCCCTCGTGCAGGCGCTCCCGAGAAAAGCAGGGCTTGCACCTGCCTCCGCCGGAACCGCTCACTTGAACACCCTGTCGACGTCCTCGGCGGGCGCCACGATGGCGCCGCTCGCGAAGTAGTGGTAGCCGCTTTTGGAGCCCACCGCCCACGACTCCAGGTCGGTCTGTTCGATCACGTCCACGCTGCTGCTCGGCTCCTCCCAGTGCACCTCGATGACCTTGCCGTAGGTGATGACGGTCATGTGGTGTCCGCCGTGCGCCGACAGCACGCCGAACGGAAGCTTCTTGAGCCTGTTCAGACCCGTGACGTCCCTGGTCGTGGTGCTGGCGGTGCCGGACCTGGGCGCCTCGGGCGCGTAGTTGATCACCGTGTGGTCGATCGACACCCCCGGATACCCCTTCTTTCCGAAGTTCTTGTAGTACGAGCCCTTCTTTGCGCGGTCCAGGGCGTAGCTCGCCTCGTTGCTCTTCGCTCCGGAGAGTTCCTCTGACGGGATCTGGTAGGCCGGATCGGGAGCCCAGTAGATGCCCTTCCACCCGGCCTCGGACTGCAGCGCCGCCTGAACGTCGATCCCCGACAGCCGGTCGCCTCCGCGAGCCGTGGTGTTCTTGGCGTACCTGGCGCGGACCTTAGCCCAGTCCGCCGCTCGCCCCTGCTGCCTGAAGGTGTCTCCCAGGATCTCCAGGACGATCTGCGTGCAGTCCGTGCGGGTTGCCCCGGGGGTGGTGGTGCTGCACCGGTTGCCCTCGTACACCCCTTTCCCCGTCTTGAGCACCGCGAGATCGTGGCTGACGTCCTTCAGCCTGGAGAACGCGCTCGCCACCTCCCCGATCGACTTGCCTGAGCCGGTGGCGGTATCGGCCTCCAGCTTTGCCTTCTGGTCTTCCAGCGCGTCCATGGGGCGCAACTGGTCCACGGCGGCGATGATGTGGGCGGAGCTGATCTGGACCGCCGCCTTGCGCAGCTCGGCACGCTGTGCTTTGACCAGGCGCTTGAGCCGCGCCAGGATGTCCGTCTGGTTGAAGCCGTTCAGGAACACGGCGGCTTCCTTCCACCGTCCGGCCGCGAGCTCCTTTTCGAAGTTGATGTCCAGATACGCCCACCGGGTAAGCTCCGCGACCTGTGCGCGGTCACCTATCCTGACCAGCGCGCCTTCGTAAATCGAGGCGATCTGGACGCGCGTGAGCTTTTTGAGCCTCGCGAGGATGTCTTCGCGGTTGAACGCGTTCAGCAGCTCGGCGGCCCTTTGCCAGTCCGCGTCCGCGACGGCTTTTTCGTAGGCCGCGTTCAGCTCGCGCACGCGTTGCGCTTCGGACACGGCCTGCCGGCTGACCACCTCCGCCCCTGCGGCCCTGCCGGCGCCGTGCTGGACTACGTGGGCCAGCTCGTGCGCGATCAGCCGCCTCCCTGCGTCCGATCCGGGAGCGAACTGGCCTGCCCCGAACACGACGTGGTGGCCGACGGTGTAGGCGTGCGCCTGCACGGCGCGGGCGCCGTCGGCCGCGTCCGGGCCGGCGTGTACCCGAACGCCGCTGAAGTCGCGGCCGAACCGCGGCTCGAACCAGGCGCGGACCGCCTGCGGCAGGGGCTGTCCCCCCTCCCCCGCGGCGTGGATGGCCGTCTGCACGTCCAGCCCCGCTCCCGGCGCCGCGGCGGGGATCGCCCGGGCCTGAACGGCCGCCTCGCCCGCGCCGCCGCACACCGCGCCGGCGGCGGCGTCCGCCTCGCGCTCCAGCGGGCTCTGCGGAGAATCGACCAGCGCCTTGCGCTGGATGCTCCTGACCGGCACACCGGCGAAGTCGCCATGGACGCGCGGCACGGCGGCCGGCGCGGATGCCGCGCCTACCCGGGAATGCGGACCATGCGCGGCAGTCGGGACCGGCGCAGCGTGGGCCCGCTGCGCTCCCTCGGTGCCGCGGGAACGGTGGGATCGGCGATGGACCCTCGATTCGAATGCACCCATGAGCGATCTCGTCACGAACGCCGGTGGGGTAGGTTGCACCGCCTGCGCCTGGGGCGAAACGGGGTGCGGAAGGCAGCCGGCGCAGGACGCAGCCCCGCGCCTGAATGGGCGTGGCGATCGGCCTGCCGGCCTGAACGATCATTGCCTTCCGCCGCCCGAAAGGCAAGCATCGTCGGATACGGAGGTCGACGCGACCTCCACACGGTCGACGGTCGGGGGGTTGTCGCACCCGCGGGCCGGACGAGTTCAATCGGTTCGAAGAGCCGCTGCCGCCTGGCGAAAGGGCGCCGCACAGCGCGGCGCCCCTCACCGACGGGACCGGCTGCTCCGCGTTGCCCGCGCCGATCCACGTGGTCCTGCCGTGCTGCCGCTCAATCGGCCTGGCAGGGCAGGACCACGGAGTCGCCGCAGGTAAAGGTGACGCAGTAGGGCGGCAGCGTCTTCCCGGCATCCGCCCCCACGACGGTTCCGCGCGCCTGCTGCGGGTCAGCCGTCGGGAAGCTCTCTACCTTCAGCGCCTCGACGTCCAGCATCAGCTTCTTCATCGTCCCCTCCGGGTTACGGATCCCAGTCCTCCGCCGCCGGCGAACGGCGGCAGATCGAGGTTCAGTCCGCCCGGCAGGGCCGGACCTCCGAATCGCCGCAGGTGAAGGTGACGCAGTACAGCGGCAGCGTCTCGGTGCTGGCGGCACCGATCACCGTCCCGCGCGCCGGCTGCGGGTCGGCCGTCCGGAAGCTCTCCACCTCCAGCGCGTCGAGGTCCAGGATCAACTTCTTCATCTTCCCCTCCGGATACGGTTGTCTCGCGTGGCGCCGTGCCTGCTCCGCACGGCGGCGGAAGCCGTAACCCGTTACAAGAAACAGACCTACCGACACGGGGGACGCATCGGACGACGCCCGTTGCGGCAAACGGCAGGGGGCGCCGCAACCCGCGGCGCCCCCTTGTCCTGCTACGAAGCGGCCTCGCCCGCTCACACCAGCGGCATCGGCCTGGGCTTCTCGCCCGAGTAGTCGTAGAAGCCCTTGCCGCTCTTCCGGCCGAAGTAACCCAGGGAGACCATGCGCTTGAGCAGCGGCGGAGAGGCGTAGCGCTTCTCCCTGTACTCGTTGAACATGATGCCGCCGATCTTGTCCAGCGTGTCCAGTCCGACGAAATCCGAGAGGACGAACGGACCCATCGGGTAGCCGGTTCCCAGCTGCATTCCCTTGTCGATGTCCTCGATGCTGGCCACGCCCTGCTCCAGCGCGCGAATGGCGTCCATCATGTACGGCACCAGCAGCAGGTTCACCACGAACCCCGAGTTGTCCTTGCAGACGATGGGCTCCTTGCCCAGCGACCTGGCGAACGCGAAGGCGGTGTCGAAGACGGCCGGGTCGGTGGCGATGGTCTTGACCACCTCCACCAGCTTCATCACCGGCACGGGGTTGAAGAAGTGCAGCCCCACCATCCGCTCCGGCCGCTTCGTCGCCGCCGCCATGTCGGCGATGGTGAGCGAGGACGTGTTGCTGGCGAAGATGGTGTCCGGTCCGCAGACCGCGTCCAGCGTCTGCCACATCTGGTTCTTGACCGCCAGGTCTTCGACGACGGCTTCGATGATGATGTCGCAGTCCTTCAGGTCTTCCAGCCTGGTCGTGCCGCGCAGCCGGCCCACGACGGCGTCGCGGTCCTCGGCGGACATCTTCCCCTTCTCCACCGCCTTGCCCAGCTGCTTGCCGATACCGCCGATGCCGCGCTCGCACAGCTCGTCGCTCACCTCGCGCACCACGGTGTCGTAGCCGGCCGCCGCCGCCACCTGCGCGATGCCGCTGCCCATCAGCCCGCACCCCAGCACGCCCACCCGCTTGATCTCCGCCATCCTGTCCTCTCCTTGTCGGTCACGCCGCCCGCGGCGGGCGGATCGGGTTTTCCTGCGTTCGGCCGATGCGGCTCACGGGCAGCGCCCGCGCTGCACCACGCCCGTCTGGTCCACGTGCTGCGGCCACAGGTCGGGGCGCGTGGGCTCCATCTCCATGCACAGCGCCTCGCCCTCGGCGCGGACGATGCGGGGGAGCTGGTACTGCCGCATCCCCTGGGGGTCTTCCCACCCCACCTCCTCCAGCTCGCGGAACGTGGCCGCGTAGCGGTCGTTGCGAGCGCGGTACGCCTCCTGGAGGGTGAACGCCTGCTTGAGCACCGGCCTGGCTTCCGCCGCGCGCGCTTCCAGGGAAACGGCGCCGAACTCCGCCACCGCTCCCCCGCCGCATCCGCTCAGCAGCAGCGCCGCCGCGGGAACCGCCGTCAGGAGGATTCGCATGTGGGTTCGGTGGATTGAAGGTGGCGAACGCCGGACGCTCAGCGGCGCCGGCCCGGCCCCGGGCCGATGCGGATGCCGTCCCAGCCCGCCCCCACGCTCAGCCCGCCGCCGCCGAAGGGGCCGCGCGGGGTGGGCACCCTGAGCTCGTTGTGCTCCAGGCGGTCCAGGAACGACTCCAGCCTGTCCTGCGTGGAGTGCCGCACGGCGCCGTAGATGCCGCGCATTCCCCACCACGAGCCCAGCAGCGTCGGCACGCTGAGCAGGGCCAGGGGATCGATGATGGGGGTGGCCAGCACGGCGGCCACGATGGTCGCCGCGCCGCCGCCGCCCACCACCGCGGCCCCCGCCGCCAGCCCCGCGCGCGTGCCGGCCGTATCCACCGACACCTCCACCAGGCAGCTGTCGGCATCCAGCGCGGCCACGGCCACGTCCAGCTGCGGCAGGTCCATGGCGGCGTGCGACGCGCCGAACTTGCGCATCCCCCGCCCCATCGCCGCGGCCAGGCCGGTGCCGCGCACGTAGCGCGTGCGGTCGGGAAAGCGGCGCTGCACCAGCATGTACTCGCACCTCAGCAGGTACTCCTCCACCAGCAGACCCACCGCGGCGGCGGGACGGCGAACGGTGCGCGCCGCGCGGATGCCGCCCGGGCCCATGGCCCTGGCCAGGAGCCCGTGCTCCTCCGGCGGCCGCCCGCGCACGTCGGTGATGGCGCGGCGGACGGCGATGGGGTCCAGCCCCAGCTCCTGCCCGATGCGGACGACCTCGCCCTCGGAGATCCCCTCGTCCGGGGTGCCGGCGGCCGACTGGATCTCCACGGCGCGGCGGATCACCGCCTCCAGCTCCTGCGAGCTGAGGCGCCGCGCCGGAAGGCCGCCGCCGGGTGCGGGCGGCCTGTCGGGAACGCCGCTGCCGGAGGATCCGCTCGAGTCGGTCATGACAGAAGGTTCAAGTGCCCAGGTTCAGGTGCCCGGTGGTCGGGAACGACGTTCCCGGGCACCTGATACTGGACACTGGCCACTGCCGTTTCAATCCGCCGCCAGCGCCTGCTCGGCCGCGGCGGGGAAGGCCTCCACCACCAGCGCGATCCCCTGCCCGCCGCCGATGCAGGCGGTGCCCAGGCCAAAGCGCTTGCCCTGCCGCCGCAGCTCGTGCAGCAGGTGCACGGTGATGCGCGCGCCGCTCATCCCCAGCGGGTGGCTCATGGCGATGGCGCCGCC
>JAHWJJ010000191.1 GCA_019348475.1 Gemmatimonadota bacterium
CGGTGATGCGCGCGCCGCTCATCCCCAGCGGGTGGCTCATGGCGATGGCGCCGCCGGATACGTTGGTGCGCTCCCGGTCCAGCCCCAGCTCCCTTTCCACCGCGCAGTACTGCGACGCGAACGCCTCGTTCACCTCCACCAGGTCCATCTGGCCCAGGTCCATCTCCGCGCGCTTGAGCGCCGCGCGCGAGGCCGGCGCCGGGCCGATGCCCATGTGCTTGGGCTCCACCCCCGCGATCCCCCACGAGACCAGGCGGCCGATGGGCTGCAGGCCGTTGCGCCGCGCGTACGCCTCGCTGGCGATCATCACCGCCGCGCCGCCGTCGCCGATCCCCGACGCGTTGCCGGCGGTCACCGTGCCGCCCTCCTTGAAGTACGGCTTCAGCTTGCCCAGCATCTCCATCGTGGTCTCGGGCCGCATGTGCTCGTCGCAGGCGAACTGCGTCTCGCCCTTGCGGCTCTTGAGGGTGATGGGGGTGATCTCGGCGTCGAAGCGCTTCTGCTCGCACGCCTGCGCCGCCAGCGTCTGCGAGCGGTGGGCGTATTCGTCCACCTCCTGGCGGGTGATGCCGTACTTGTCGGCCAGGTTCTCGGCCGTCACCGCCATGCTGCACCCGGCGAAGGTGTCGGTGAGCGCCTCCCACAGCAGGTCCTCGTAGAACTTGCCCCCGGGCCCCAGCCGCTGGTCGCCCCAGCGGGCGCCGCGCACCACGTGGGGCGCCTGGCTCATGCTCTCCGTGCCGCCGCACAGCGCCACCTCGGCCTCGCCCAGCATGATCTCCATGGCGCCGCTCACGATGGCCTGAAAGCCGCTGCCGCACAGGCGGTTCAGCGTGAGCGCCGGCGTGTCCAGGGGAAGCCCCGCCCGCAGGCCGATGTGGCGCGCCAGGTAGATGGCGTCGGACGAGGTCTGCAGCGCGTTGCCGAAGACCACGTGCCCCACCTCTTCGGCGGGGAGGCCGCTGTCGGCCAGCGCGGCCTGCGCGGCGAACACGCCCAGGTCGGTGGCGGAAAAGTCCTTCAGCGACCCGCCGAAGGTGCCCATTCCCGTCCGCCTGGCGGAGAGGAAGACGACGTCCGTGTCCTTGCCCTGCGTAGCCATATCGCGATCGACCTCTTGCGTCGGTTGATGATGGGGGCGGATGGGGAAACGGGGCAGAATATCCGCCGGAGATCGTTTGGTCAAGCGGACTTCCGCCGCATTGGCGATGAGCGGGATTCAGGGTGGGCGGAGTGTCGTGCCGCGCCGGCGGAGCATTCCGGCGCTGGAACCCGGCGTCCGTCTCTGCCCGCGAGCGGCGCCGGCCCTGCCGGGCGAGTCCGCGGGGTGAGACAGACCACGAGCAGGGGGGAAGCAGATTCGTAGATTCCTCGGTCCGCGCCGGAATGCCTGCACGGGGACGCATTCCGCGGCGCCTCCCTGGATGACAGATCGTTTCCAGGGGACGCCGCACGGGCGAGTGTGCTCTCGCCCAGGAGCCGGGCGAGGATGCCACGGCTCCCGCCCCGCCGCCGTCTTCATTGTTCTTACAACTCGCTGCCGCGCCGGAACTTATGCGCGCGCTACGCGTATCTCTCAGGCAGCGCTGGCGATCACGGCATCCTGCCGCCGGGCGCGTCCCGGGCCGGCGTTTCTCTCGCTATTTCGCAGTCCCAGCATGTCACTTCCACTCTCCGACCGACCCGCTCCGCGGGCCCAGGCGCCTGCCGCGCCACAGAGCGGCGTCGCCACCGGCAAGCCGCTTCCGGACCGCAAGCTGGACGGCCTGCTCACGCCGCGCGCGGTGCGCATCGGCATCGTCGCGCTGGCGGTGCTTGCGCTGGCCGCCGGCGTGTGGGCGTGGATGGCCGCGGGGACGCAGACCCCCCGCATCGCGTACAGCGAACTGCTCTCCGCCGTCCGCGAGCGGCGAGTGGAGTCGCTGGTGGTGCGGCCCGGCGACGTGGTGCTGGGCGAGTGGGCCGGCGCCGCGGGTGACGCCAACGGCGCGGACCCGGACTTCGTCGTCAGCTACCCGCTCCGGGACGTGGACGGGCTGGCGGCGCGCGCGGAGGCCGCGGGGGTCACGCTGACGCTGCAAAGCGCGCCCGGGCGAACCACGCCGCGCGGCGTGCTGAGCATCCTCATCCAGCTGGCCCTCCTCGTGGGAGTGGGCTGGTTCCTGTTCCGCCACTTCCGCAACGGCAACGGCGAAAACGAGCTGGGCGGCACCGGCGCCAGCGACGTGACCTTCGACGACGTGGCGGGAACGCAGGGCGCGGCCGAGGAGCTGCGCGAGATGGTGGACTTTCTGCGCGCGCCCGAGCGGTTCGCCGCGCTGGGGGCCCGCATCCCCAAGGGCGCGCTGCTGGTGGGGCCGCCGGGAACGGGAAAGACGCTGCTGGCGCGCGCCGTCGCCGGCGAGGCGGGGGTGCCGTTCTTTTCCATCTCCGGCTCCGAGGTGACGGGTTTCCTCGTCGGAATGGGCGCGCACCGGCTGAAGACGCTCTTCAAGCGGGCGCGCAAAAAGGGCGGCGTGATCTTCATCGACGAGATCGACGCGCTGGGCGGCAAGCGCGGGCGCAACCGGTCGCACAACGAGGACGACCGCACGCTCAACCAGCTGCTGGTGGAGATGGACGGCTTCGACCCGCTGGACGGCGTGGTGGTGATCGCCGCCACCAACCGCCCGGACGACCTGGACGAGGCGCTGCGGCGTCCGGGCCGCTTCGACCGCACGGTGAACGTGTCGCCGCCCACCTCCGGCGGCCGCGAAGAGATCCTGCGGCTGCACGTGGAGCGGCGCGGCATTCCGCTGCACGAGGAAGTGGACCTGGCGCGGCTGGCCCGCCTCACCCCCGGCAGCACGGGCGCGGAGCTGGCCAACCTGCTGAACGAGGCCGCCATCAACGCCGCCCGCACCGGCGAGCCGGCGGTGCGCTGGGAGCACCTGGACGCGGCGCGCGACCGCATGCTGCTGGGCAAGGAGCGCCAGGGCTTTCGCGCGCTGGACACCGAGCGCGCCACGGTGGCGTACCACGAGGCGGGGCACGCGCTGGTGGGGGTGCTCTGCGCGCCGGAGGACGGGCTGCACAAGGTCACCATCCAGCCCCGCGGCCAGGCGATGGGGGTCGCCTACTTCTCCCCCAGCGACGACCGCTACCTGTACCGGCGCAGCTACCTGGAGGCGCTGATCATGAAGGGGCTGGCCGGGCGCGCGGCCGAGGAGCTGGTGTTCGGCCCCGGGGCCATCACCAGCGGCGCGCAGAGCGACCTGCAGCAGGTGAACGGCATCGCCCGCAAGATGGTGTACCAGCTGGGGATGGGCGACGACACGGGGCTGCTGATCCACGACGGCGAGATGGGGAGCCTGAGCCCCGAGGCGCACGCGCGGATGGACCGCGAGGTGCAGGGGATCCTCGCCCGACTGTACGCCCGCACCCGCGAAGTCGTCGCCGACAACCGCGAGGCGCTGGCGGCGCTGGCGCTGGCGCTTCTGGACCGCGAGACGGTGGAGGGTGACGAGGCGGTGGTCATCATGGACGAGGCGGGGATGACGCGCCCCGCCTGGCTGGACGAGGCGCTCACGGCCCCGCTGATCCCCGGCGAGCCCGCCGCGGCGGCGTGACGGCAGGCGGATAACCCAGGATGGGCAGAAGCGGCCCGGGCGGATTCACTCCGCCCGGGCCGCTGTCGTGCTGCTGCCGTGGGTGGCACGGGCGGAGATCAGCCGCCCGGCCCGGCGTCACTTCCCCCCGTCGGGGTCGTGCGCCATCTCGTCCAGCGCGACGACGGTGCCCAGGATCAGCCCCTCGTCCTCGCCGGGCTCGATCTCGATGCCGTAGGTATCCGTGAGGGCGAACCAGCGCTTGGACACGCGCGCCACGGTGCGCCCGCCGCGGCGGATCTCGTATTCGTGGTCCAGCAGGTCGCCCTTTACGCTCAGGTCTTCGCCGCTCGCCACGTCCACGCTGAAGCGGTCGCGGAAGGGCGCGATCAGCGCCTTCTTCACGGTGGCGACGGTCTCGCCGCCGCGCAGGATCTTCATGCTGTCGCGGATGGCGATCTTCTTTTCGCGGATGGTCGCCACTTCCCTCCCCTGCATGTCGGTGAGCTCGAAGGTTTCGCGGATCCGCATCACCTTGCCGTCCACCTTGAACGCCGGCCGCCCCTCCGCATCCGCGATGGTGAAGTCCTCGCCCAGCGAGATCAGCTTCTGCCGCATCCTGTACCGTGCCATCGTCCCCATCCCGGTTTCGCGTTTCATCCCATCACTCCATCACTCCATCACTCCATCACTCCATGATGAAGGTCGGCAAGCACCGCGCCGGATCGCCACGCACCCGAGAAGGGCGGCGCAGAGTATGCAGCGGGGTCCGCGCGGCGCCGGTCCACCGACGCTCACGTCGCGACATTCCTCCCAATCCACGCCCGATGAGCTTCTCGATCACGCAGTTCGGCCTGAAGGAGATGCTCCGCTGCGGGCTGGACCTGCGCAGACAAACCGCGGAGGCGGCTACGCTGGAGGAGCTGGCGCAGGACGTGGTGCGCTACTTCTACGACAACTGCCGCACGCCGGACGGCGACCGCGAGTGCGTGCTGGCGCGCTTCTACAAGACGCACGCGTACGGCGACTTGCCGGATGATCTGCAGGCGTTCGCGCGCGGCGCGCTTGCCGACCAGGCGCCCACGCCGCAGATGCAGTGTCTTACGCTGCTGGGCACCGCGGGCGACAAGCCGGGGTGGAACGCGCGCCAGGCCTCGCAGGGCCACCAGGCCATCCCCCTGCCCAGCGTCCAGATGGTGGAGCAGGCGCCGATGATCGCGGAGCTCATCCGAGCGATGGGGATGGACGTGCGCGCCGTGGTGACGCCGCACCCGGAGCTGATCCAGGGGATGGAGGGGAAGACGTTCAACGTGTTCTTTGTCCCCCAGGCGGCGGGGAGCGCGTACATCCCGGCGCAGGACTTCGTCCGCGAGTACGGCGTGCGCTCGGTGCTGGGCTTTGGCGGGGTGCTGGTGAGGGGGGAGTTCTACGCCGTGGTCCTCTTTACCCGCGTCTCCATTCCGGCCGAAAGCGCCGACCGCTTTCGCAACGTGGCGCTGGACCTGAAGCTCGCCATCTCGTCCGCGGGGATGGACACCACCTTCGGCACCCCCTCCGCCGTGGCCGCTGAGGCCGCTGAGGCCGAGGACGCCGAGGCCGAGGACCCCGCCGAGTCCGCCGGAGCGGCCGCGGACTGAGCGGCACGCGCCCGCGCCGGGAAAATCCGCGGCTGAGCCGCCGAGCGTGCGGGGGCTTGTGCAACAGGCGTGGAGGATGGAGATTGCCGCCCGACCAACCGCGACGAGCCGCCGCCGCTACCGACCGAGAGATTGAAGATGGGATATCGCGACGATCCTGAAGCCCGCTCCACGCTGCACGCCGCTTTCACCGGGCTGGCGTTCGCGCTGGTGTTCCTGGCGGTCGTGGCCGGGATCTCGTTCTACTGGGCCGCGTACCTCAGCGGCGGCCACTGATCGGCCGCTGCTCCGCGAGAACGCAGGCGAGCCCGGACGCGCGATCATGCGCGTCCGGGCTCGCTCCGTTGGTGCCGTGGGCGTCGGTGCCGCTGGCCGGGGCGGCTAAAGCCGCGTGCTGGAACTGCGATAAGCCCCGTCTCCGCTCGCTACGCTCGCGGAACGGGGCTTCACCTGCTCCCCCGGGCAGCGGCCGTGGCGAGTGGCGAATCTGGCGCGGCGGCACGAGGTTTCGCGGCCCGCCCCGGACGGATCCGGAAGGGGCCGCGGTACACCCATCACTCCATCACGGTCACGGCCGCGCCCAGACGTTGTTCTCGCGGTCCACGTCGGGGAACGCGTTCTCCGCGTCGATCTCCACGCGGATCACGGGCGAGGCGGCGCGGGGAAGGGTGAGGGTGGCGGAGCGGCGGCCCTCCAGCCAGGTCTCCACCGGCACCTCCACCCTCTGCGTCTCGCCGCTCTCGCGGGTGACGGTGACGCGGGCGGGCATGGGGGCCAGGCCGCGGTCCTCGATGACGATGGTGGCGCCGCCGGGGCCCTCGGTCACGCTGGCGACGGCCTGGTCCAGCGTCCACGTCTCATAGAACCAGGTGCGCCAGAACCAGTCCAGGTCCTCGCCCGCCACCTCTTCGACGGTGTTGAAGAAGTCCCACGGGTACGGGTGCTTCCACGCCCAACGCTGCATGAAAGTGCGCCAGGCGCGGTTGAAGGTGGCCTCGCCCAGCACCCCGCGCAGGCTGACGAAGTTGGTGGAGGGCTTGGGATACGATGCGGTGCCGTACGCGGCTCCCGTGTAGTGGAAGTCGCTGCGGCGCATGACCTCGCCCTCCGCGCCGGCGCGCGCGGTGTTCAGGTACGCCGTGCGGTCCTCCATCTCGGCCGGGTTGCCGGGAAAGGTGTCCTTGCGCGCCTGCGCCTCGTGGAACGTGGTCATCCCCTCGTCCAGCCAGGAGTAGCGCCGCTCGTCCACGTTCACGATCATCGGCACCCACATGTGGGCGAGCTCGTGCGCGGTCACGTTGTACAGCGCCGCGTCGCCGGCCTGCGTGTAGCCGCCGATCAGCGTCATCATGGGGTACTCCATCCCCCCGCCGATGATGCCCTCGCCCTCCACGGCCGTCATGTGCGGCCAGGGGTAGGGGACGCCCGTGTAGTCGGAGAGAAAGGTGATGGCGTGCGCCTGGTAGTCGGCCATGTGGGCCCACCGCGGGGCGCTGGGGCGCCAGAAGGCGTGGATGGCGGCGTGGTCGGCGCGGCCGTCGCCGTCGCGGTCGCCCACGGAGGTGCGGCGCGCGTCCCAGTTGCTGGCGCGGGTCACGCTGTACGCCACGTCGCGCACGCTGTCCGCGCGAAAGCGCCACGCCACCATCCCGTTCCGTCCGGCCGGGGTCACCCGCCCGAAGTCCGCGGCGGTGACCACGTGCACCACCTGCTCGCTCTGGATCGCCTGCCGGTAGCGCTGCAGGATCGTTGGCGCCAGCGTCTGCTCCGGGTTCTGCAGCGTCCCCGTGCCGAAGACGATCCACTGCGGGGGCGCCTCCACCGTCACGTCGTAGCTGCCGAAGTCGGAGTAGAACTCGGCGGTGCCGCGGAACGGGTCCGTCTGCCACCCGATCACGTCGTCGTAGACAGCCATGGCCGGGTACCAGTACGCGAAGAAGAACAGGTCGTCCTCGCTCCACCCCATGCGCCCTCCGGCGCCGGCCTGCGGCACGCGGAACCCCCAGTCCACGGCGATGCGCACGGTGGCGCCCGGCGCGACGGGGGCGGCGGGGACGATGACCATCCGCGTTCCCTGGATCACGTACCGCGCCCCGGAGCGGCCGCCCTGCGCCACCGCCTCGCCGTCCACCGCGACCCGCGTCACCTCCACCCCGCCGGTGATCTCGGCCGGCTCGTTGCGCACCACCCCCGGGGCGTGGTGGTTGAGCGTGAGGTCCACGTGCAGCTGCGGCAGCGGGTTGGGCGAGTTGTTGGTGTAGGTGATGGTCTCGCTCCCCTCCATCCGCTTCTGGTCGGGGATGACGCGGGCGCGGATGGTATAGTCGGCGCGGTTCTGCCAGTAGCGCGGCCCCGGCGCGCCGGTGGCCGTGCGCGTCCCGGCCGCCACGGCGCGCTGGTATTCCGCGGGCGGCGTGACCGGGTAGGGGATGGGCCGCTCCAGGCGGACGGGCGCCTGCACCGGCGCGGGGCCGGTGGAAGGCGGCGCGCCGCACGCCCCCAGCAGCGCCGCGCCGATCAGCGCTGGAAGCCAACGCGTCATCTGTGTTCTCCGGGTAAGAGGTTCGCGCGCAATCTGGAGCGTGCGCGGGGAAAGGCGCAAGCCGGGATTCGGGTGAAGGGGTGAAGGGGTGAAGGCGTGAAGGGATGAAGGGGTGAAGGGGTGAAGGGAGTGATGGAGTGATCGCAAAATCCGCTGCCGTTGCGGATTCTGTCGGAGCGGTCCGCGACCGTTCTGCTGACCCGTGGAACCCGCCATCCACCGCGGCCCGTGCCTACGGGAGCAGGTGAAGCCCCGTTCCGCGAGCGTAGCGAGCGGAGACGGGGCTTATCGCACTTCGAGCGTGCGGCTTTAGCCGCCCCGGCTGGGTGCGATGCATGAGCCAGGGGTATCACGCCGCCCGTTCCAGAGACGGCGGCGTACGCAAAAAGCCTGCAACCGCGCGGCGCGCAGTTGCAGGCTATTCCCTATTCCCTATTCCCTATTCCCTATTCCCTATTCCCTATTCCC
>JAHWJJ010000192.1 GCA_019348475.1 Gemmatimonadota bacterium
CACATCATCCACCCGATCGCGATCTGTAAGAGGCCGCCCCGGCTGGACGCTGGACAACCGAGTGGACAATCCCGACTCACTGACCGGGTTCCGACGACACTCCGAAACACGAACTCGTCGGTCAGTGGAGGCTCGTGTGAAACGAGGTTTTTGAGAACTGGTATGATCAGGGGGGGCGGAGCACCAGGTCGACGCGGACGCTGTCCACGGCGCGCGGATACGCGAACCGCACCTGGAACGTCGCCGTGTCCGAGGCACGCAGCGTGGTGCTGCTGGTGGGCGGCCGGGCGAAGGCGCGCATGCACTCCACCGGGCCGCCCGTGGAATACAGGATCGCGCGGTAGCGGCCGTCCGCGCCGCTCGTCGTCCAGCCCAGGCCCCAAGCCTCCTGGCACCCCGCGGGCCCGTGCTCCGCCCACACCGCCGCGCCGGCCACGGGGTTCCCGGCCGGGTCCGTGACCCGGCCGTACAGCACCGCCTCTTCGCGCGCGGGCGGACAGCCGCAGACAAGGTTCTGGCACGAGACCACCAGCATCAGGCCCAGCGCGGCGGCCAGGGGGCGGGGTACGCGAAGGCGGGGCATCGTCGATCTCGAAAGCAAAGGTCAGGGTGCGCGCAGGGCGACGTCGCGCCGCACGCTGTCGGCGGGGAAGCCGCGCGGGGTGGCGACGGCGAAGCGAACCGTGTCCGCGGCCCGCAGACCGCTCCCCGCGGGCGCCAGCGCCGTCACGCGGACGCACTGCTCGGCATCCGCCCCCGTGGCGAACACCGGAAGGCGGTACCGCCCCGCCGCGTCCGCCGGCGCGTGGGCGGAGTCGGCCGCGGACCCGCACCCGGCCGGACCGACTAGCGCGTGCACCCTGGCCCCCGCCACCGCCTCCCCCGCCGGTCCGGTCACGTGGCCGTAGACGACGGTGTACGGCGGCACCACGGAACAGGCGCAGAGGACGACCGGATCGGCGTTGCAGGCGACCGCGGCGGCAAGGGCGATGGCGGCGAACGGCCGCGGGATGCGGATGCGGGGCATGGTGGGGACGTCGGACGGGGGATGCGGATGCGGCGCCTCGCCGCCAGATTGCCGGGGTGGCGCCGCCGGTACCGCGGAGAGAACGCCCGACCCGGGCGATGCCGGACGCTACGGCCGGGGCGAGCCGGCGAAGACGCGCGGGGCAAGGCAGGTGACCGTGCTGGGGCCGGGCTGCAGGACCATCAAGTCCACCACCAGCCGCACCCCGGCGACGAGCTCGGCGTTGGCCAGGGCGCACTGCAGCGCGCCGAAGCCGGGCGCCGCGCCGTGCAGGTGCACGTCGCCCCGGTTCACGACCACGCGGATGCGGCCGGGGCCGAGCGAGGGCTCCGCCGCCAGCCGCGCCTCGACCTCGCGCAGAATGGCCTGCTCCTGCACCATCCGCTCCTGCGCCTGGGCCGGCGTCTCCCGCCCCCGGCCGCCGCCCAGCAGCGCGCACCCCTGGAGCAGGCCCCCGAGAGCGATCAGCATCAACGACCGGATCGGACCCGAACGGACCGGGAGCATCCATCCACCACGTGCGGGGAAACTTTTCGCCCGCCGCACCCGTCTTGCGACGGGAGGACGGGCCCTGGAAGGCATGGATTCCGCAATCGGCACGCCAGCCGCCGCCGCTCGCCGGAATCGCGCAGCATCGATGGACATGCAACGATACTTCGAGAACACCCGCACGCACACGTACTCGCTGCTCTTCGCGCTCCCCCTTCTGGTGCTGTACGAGATCGGGGCGGTGATGATCGCAGGGCGCGCCGGGGGCATGCGCAACGGCGCCGACGTCCTGCTGCGCACCCTGCTGGCGGCCGGGGGCCTGCACGGCACGCTTGCGTTCACCGCCGTGCTGGCCCTGGGCGCCGCCGTGATCGTCGCGCTGGAGCAGAAGCGCAGGCGGGTGCCCATCCGCACCGGCTACTTCGCCGCGATGCTGGCGGAGAGCGCCGCCTACGCCGTGCTCTTCGGCGGCCTGATCGCCGCGGCGACGCAGGTGGTGCTGGGCGGCGTGGTGCGGATGGCGGCGGACGGGGGAAGCATCACGCGGCTGCCGCTGCTGGACGGCGTCGTCCTTTCCCTGGGCGCCGGGATCTACGAGGAGCTCCTCTTTCGCGTGCTGCTGACGGGCGGGCTGTTCGCCCTGCTGGCGGCGGCCGGCGTGCGCAGGGCGACGGCGGGGGTGGTGGCGGTGGTGGTGTCGGCCTTCATCTTCTCCGCGTTCCACTACGTGGGGCCGTACGCGTATCCGCTGGAGGTGAACAGCTTTACCTTCCGCTTCCTTGCGGGGCTGGCGTTCAGCGCGCTGTACATGCTGCGCGGCTTTGGCGTGGCGGCGTGGACGCACGCGCTGTACGACGTGTTCCTGGTTCTGGCCGGGCAGGGGTAGCCGCTTCCGGCCCCGCGCCCCGGGTGATACCTTCTGTTTCCCTTTGAAGCCGTCCCCCCGCCGGAGCGCGCCCGTGGAGCAGACCGAGACCCAGTTCTACACCGAGCGGCAGATCCGCGAGCTCTCGGGCGCGGTGGAGGAGCTGCGCGGCGGGCGCGAGACGGTGCTGCGCGACTGGATGGAGCGGGTGCGCGCCAATCAGGCCATGGTGACCGGGCAGGCGCTCAGCGAGCCGCTGCTGCTGGACCACGTTCCGCAGCTGTTCGACGCCATCCTGGACCGGCTGGAGATCAACCGTTCGCGCGAGGACGCGGAGCAGTTCGCGACGGTGCACGGCTTCGCGCGGCGGCTGACGGGGTACAACATCGCCGAGACGGTGCTGGAGCTGCTGATGTTCCGCCGCGCCATCTGGGCTCACCTCAGGGCCGTGGGCGCGCAGGTGGAGGGGGCGTACGCGGCGATGGAGCAGATCGACGGGATGGTGGACCGGGCGGTGCTCGCCTCGCTGAACGCCTTTCTGGACCCCGCCGCCGCCCCGCTGCGGCGCGACAAGGACGGCGACGCGCCGGACTGACGAAGCGCGATCGGAGTTCACCCTTTCCCCACGCGGTTTGTGGGGGACGGGCCGGGGATGGGGGTGCCTGGGGGGCAGCGCGCCCTCTCCCCCGCCAGGCCTTTCGCTCGTTCCTCGCGACGGCTGGCGACCCCTCCCCCCAACCCCGGGGGAGGGGTGGTGTGGAGCAGGGTGTGATCCGCCGGGCGAAGCTCAACCAGCGGTTTTTGGGGGAGGTCGCGAGGCGACGAGCGGGTGGCGGCGCGGCTGGGAGCGCCCACGCCAGCATGAACCCACTCCTTCTCCTCGAGGAACTGGGGGGGGAGGGGACGGGAGAGGGGCGCGCGGACGGAACCGATCCGAACCCCTCGCGGGTACGTACCGCGGCCGGTCCGCCGCGCCGCGATCCCGACCGCACCAGAAACCGAGAATCTCCAACGGAGAAGCCGTGCCCATGCGCAGTACTCTCTCGATCCTTCCCGTGCTCGCGCTGCTGTCGGCCTGCGAGGGCGGCGGCGGCACCCGCTCGGACCCGCTGACGCCGCAGGAGGTGGCCGGCGTGTACGCGCTGTGCACGCTGCGTTTTCAGCCCTCCAACTCCGCGCTTCCCGCGGCGGACCTGCTGACCAGCGTCGTAGACACCACGCCGCCCGCCGGCCGGCCGCAGCCCACGATCGCGCTGGCCAACAACGCCACCTACGACCTGGCGTATACCGCCCAATCGTCGCAGTTCCTGGAGCAGATCCGCGGCTCCATCGTGTACCGGGAGAACCAGATCACCCTCACCTTTCCGCAGAACAACGTGAACGCCGCCGCGCTGCTGATGCCGCGGAACCTGCTGCTGAACTACGACGCCGCCGCGCGCCGCCTCGCGGGCGACGCGTCGGGGTTCCCCTACCCGGTGGCGCGCGCGGACTACGCCGCCGCGGCGGGGATCAGCCAGGAGGGGCTGCAGAGCTCCATCAACGGCACGCTTCAGGTGGCGTTCGCCCGGAACGGGTGCTGAGGGGCGCGAACGGCGTCCGTTCGCTAGAATTACGGGAAGGCAGATCCGGGCGGGCCCGGCGCGAGGGTTGCGCGGGCCCGCGCCGTCATCATCCATAGCAGGACGCGGAGATGATCCGTTTGCGACGCACAGTCACGCGCGCGGCGCTGGCCCTGGCGGCGGTGGCCGCGCCGGCCGCCGCGGCCGCGCAGGACGGCGGGTGGAACTCCGGCCGGGCGCTGGAGCTGATCCAGCGCGCGCAGGAGCGCCGGCAGGTGGCGCTCAGCGACACCGGGATGGTGGACTACCAGGCCGACGCGCGCGGCTACATCTACTTTTACCTGGACCGCCGCGACACCGGCGAGCGCACCCTGGTAAAGACGGACCAGGTGGCGCTGGACGTGTTCTGGAAGGCGCCCAACCTTTCCAGGCAGCGCATCATCGGGCTGCGCGACGAGCGCAGCCTGCCCACCAACATCCGCTACCACGAAGACCACCTCACGGTGGTGCAGGACAACTTCGGCGACCTGATCCGCCTGGGCGACGGCGACGAGGTGGCCGACGTTCTGCACCCCGCCGCCCCCGCCGGCCCGCTGGCGTACGATTACCGGCTGGCGGATTCCACCACCATCCGCCTGCCG
The DNA here is from genome assembly GCA_019348475.1 of Gemmatimonadota bacterium. Taxonomy (GTDB): domain Bacteria; phylum Gemmatimonadota; class Gemmatimonadetes; order Longimicrobiales; family Longimicrobiaceae; genus Longimicrobium. The sequence continues at coordinate 4,582 of JAHWJJ010000192.1, forward strand.
GGGGCGGAGGAGCCGGTGCGCGTCTACAAGGTGCAGGTGCGGCCGAAGGACGCCTCGCGCCCGGCGCTGGTGGGGTCGGTGTACGTGGACCGCCGCGGCGGCGACATCGTGCGGATGGAGTTCACCTTCACGCCGGTTTCGTACGTGGACGACCAGCTGGACTACATCAACGTCCTGCTGGAGAACGGGCTGTACAAGGGGCGCTTCTGGCTCCCCAACCGGCAGCAGGTGGAGCTGCGCCGGCAGGTGCCGGAGCTGGGCCTTCCCGCGGGGGGGATGATCCGCGGCACCATGCGCATCGGCAACTACCGCTTCAACCAGGGGCTGGACCGGGGGCTGTTCGCGGGGCGCCGCGTGGTTTCCGTCCCGGTGGCGCAGCGCGAGGCGTTCGCCTTCGAGCAGCCGATCGACGCCGAGCTGCGCGAGGCGGGGCTCAGCGCCGCGGGCGAGCTGGGCGACATTCGCCGCGAGGCCGCGGAGCTGGTGGGGCGGCGGCTGCTGAGCGGCCTGCCGGGAACACGCATCGACCTTTCCTCGGCCACCGGCACGCTGCGCTACAACCGCGCGGAGGGGCTGGCCATCGGCCCCGGCGTGCGCTTCAACCCGGGCGAACGGCTGTCGCTGGGCGTGCGCGGCGGCTACGCGACGGCCGCGAAGCACCTGTTCGGCGAGGCGGAACTGTGGCGCGGCGCGCTCCCCGACCGTATCGGAATCGGCGTCTACGCGAACCTGCCGCGCGACGTGGGGGTGGGCCCGGTCGGCTCGGGGGCCATGAGCTCGCTGACGGCGCTGCTGGCCGGCTACGACTTCACGGATCCGTACTACGCCACGGGCGCGGAGCTGCGGGTGGACCGCGCGGTGGGCGGCGGGTGGGACGGCGCCTTTCGCCTGCGGGTGGAGAACCACGAGAGCGCCCGGCTGGCGACGGACTTTTCCCTGCTGGGCGGCGGATCGCACTTTCGGCCCGTCATGCCCATCGACGAGGGCGAGTTCTACGGCGCGACGGTCTCCCTGCGGCGCCCGGTGCCGGCGGAGGTGGCGCGTGGCTTTTCCCTGGGCGTGTCGCTGGAGGGGGCGCTGACGGCGCAGGAAGGCCTCGAGGGCCACTGGCGCCCGCGGGTGGACGCGGGGTGGGTGACGCGCGGCAGCGGCGGCTCGGAGCTGTGGGTGGAGGCCTCCGCCGGCGCCGCGGCGGGCGACGTGCCGCGCCAGCAGCTCTTTCTGCTGGGGGGCCGGGGAACGGTGCCCGGGTACGCGTTCCGCGCCTGGGGTGGCGACCGGTTCGCCCTGGCGCGGGCCACGTACGCGGCGGAGCTGTTCCGCCCCTTCGTCCGCGGGCGCGTGTTCGCCGCGGCCGGGTGGGCGGGGCAGGCGGGGACGCTGGACCCCTTCACGGGCGGCGTGGTGCGCCCCCCGCTGAACCTGCGCACGGGCGGGATGGTGTCGGTGGGGGCGGGGCTGGGGCTGCTGTTCGACATCATCCGCGTGGACGTGGCGCGGGGGCTGGGCGAGGGCGGGGTGTGGGAGGTGATCGTGGAGGCCAACCCGTCGTTCTGGGACTTTCTGTAGAAGAAGTGCGGGAGTCCGTGAGTGCGTGAGTGCGGAAGTGAACGGCACCGGCACGCACTGGATCGAATCCCGCAGATATAAAGTGCGGGAGTGGGTGAGTGCGTCAGTACGGAAGTGAACGGCACCCGCACGCGCCTGGATCCACTCACGCACTCACGCACTTCCGCACTCACGCACTTCTTTTCATGCGGCCCGACGTCATCGACGCCTTTCACCTTCCCGCGATCGAGCACCCGCGCACCAGCACGTGGGCGTACGGGCGCGGCGAGGATGCGTTCGAGGTGCGCCTCCCCCGCCTTTCGCCCGTGGACCTGAAGCGGCAGGTGGATGCGCTGGCCGCCGCGCGCGACCGGCACCTGGCCGCGCGCCCGGTGGCGGAGATCGTGGGGGTGATCGACCGGGTAGCGGCGCGCTTCCAGGACCCCGCGGACCCGCTGCGCGGCGCGGCGGAGCGCGCGCTCCCTGCGGTGACGGCGTACAGCGCGCCGATGATCCGGCTGGTGCTGGACCGCATGGCGGCGGACTGGCGCGCGCCGCGCCTGCGCGAGCTGCTGCGGGCGGAGTTCGGCGACCCGCGGGTGCTGGACGGCTTTCTCCCTGCGCCGCGCGCGCACGGGGAGCAGGCGGCGTTCGGGCCCCGGCTGGCCGTGCACGTGTTCAGCGGCAACGTCCCCGGGGTGGCGGTGACCTCCATCGTCCGCTCGCTGCTGGTGAAGGCGGCCACGCTGGGAAAGGCGGCCGTGGGCGAGCCGCTGCTGGCCGCGCTCTTTGCCCGCGGCATCGCCGAGGCGGACGCGGAGATCGGCGAGTGCCTGGCGGTGACCTACTGGGCCGGCGGCGACGAGATGATGGAGCGGGCGGCGCTGGAGGCGGCGGACGCCGTGGTGGTCTACGGCGGCGCGGACGCGGTCTCCTCGCTCCGCGCCCGCACCCCCGCGACGGCGCGCTTCCTGGGCTACGGACCCAAGGTCTCCTTCGGCGTCGTGGGGCGGACGGCGCTCGCGGGCGACGCGGTTCGGACAGCGGCGCGCGGGGCGGCGCTGGACGCGTCGACCTTCGACCAGCAGGGGTGCGTTTCGCCGCACCTGTTCTACGCGGAGGAGGGCGGGGCCGTGTCGCCGGAGGCGTGGGCCGGGATGCTGGCGGAGGAGATGGCGGCGGTGGAAGGCGAGCTGCCGCGCGGCACCCTGGCACCCGGCGAGTCGTCCGCCATCCGCCAGCTGCGTGCGGAGGCGGAGTTCGCCGAGGCCGGGGGCGGCGGCCTGCGGCTGCACGCCAGCGGCGAGGGCACGGCGTGGACGGTGGTGTTCGATCCGCGGCCGGACTTCACCGCCAGCTGCCTGAACCGCGTGGTCCGGGTAAAGCCGGTCGCCTCGCTGGACGACGTGCCCGGGCTGGTGGAGCGGTACGCACCCGTGCTGCAGACCGTCGGCATCGCCGCGGGCGCGGACGAGACGCGCGCCCTGGCAACGGCGCTGGCCCGCGTGGGCGCCAGCCGCTTCACCCCGCTGGGCAGGATGGCGTGGCCGCCCCCCTGGTGGCACCACGACGGCCGCCCGCCGCTGCGGGAGCTGGTGCGCTGGGCGGACCTGGAGGGTGAAGGGGTGAAGGGGTGAAGGGGTGAAGGGGTGATCTGCCTCGGGAGCCCGCCGCCCGGGGACGCCAGTCGCAGCTCGCGCGGGAGCGGCTGAAGCCGCCGCAACAACTGCGGAAAGCCGCGCAAACTGCGCGGGGCTTCGTCGCGGTGTGCACTCACTCCCGCCCGGCAGGAACAGTCCGCGCAGGCGGCGCGCAGGCGGACTTCGCGACTTTCCAACGGCCAATCCATTCGCTCCGGACATGCGCGGGCCTCAACTCCGCGACCGGGACCGGCGCCACGCTCACGCGTGGCGCGGAACACCCGCCCCCGGCCCCTCTCCGGCAAACACTGAGTGCAAGAGGGGACGCGAACCCGCTCCCGGGGCGCAAGCGGGCCTTCCCCGGGCCGCGGCGCCAAACATCCGGGGGCCCGCGCTCACCCCGGCACGCCCTCTCTCCCTCACGACATCCCCGCACGCCGCGGCGCGGCCCGC
>JAHWJJ010000193.1 GCA_019348475.1 Gemmatimonadota bacterium
GGTTTCCGCCGCGAAGTCACGCCCGTGCCCGGAAAAGGTGCGATGGGGTAGCGCGTTTCACAAGAATGGTGCAAGCTGCTCCTGTGCGGGGACAGGCCCAGCAGGGTTCAGGGCATCCTTCGCGCAGAGGCGCCTTGCTCGCAAATGATTGCGGGACGCTGACTTCGTACCGGCCTCCCTTGTCGGCGGATGCTACGTACGCGGCGCATGCTGGGCGGATAGACGGGGCACATCGGATGCACTTGGCCGTCGAGCCGGAGTGCCCGGGAAGCGGGCCCGCCGTACCACCTGCACCGTGAGGAGCATCCATGCGTTTGCTGTCCAGGTTTTCTGCTTTCGGCGTGGCTGCCGCCCTTGCAGCCTGTGCCGACGTGCCGTCCGCGCCGGAGCTCACCGCCCCCGCGGCGGTGTCGGCGGACCTCCTGTCCACGGGCGACACCGATGTCGAGCTGAAGCGCCCGAAGATCAACGTGACTGGCTGGGTGGATGAGACCACCAGCCGGCCACCCAATCTCCTTGTCCCCGCAGGCCCGGAGGGCATCGGACCCGGTTCCCCGATCATCATCACGATCCCCAATGACGGTCGGTACGGCTGCTCGGCGAACTTCGTCTGGCGGGAGGGCGCCAAGCTGTACCTGGGCGCTGCCGGCCACTGCTTCATTCCGGCAGCCGCCAAGTCCACGCACGGTACAGGTGCCGACTACGACGCCTCAGGGGTGACGGTGGATGTCTGCGTCGAAGGGTGTGAGGGCAACTTCCGCACGATGAGGCTCGTCGGAACGCTGGTGCGCCTCGGAAGGGTTGCCTACGCGCGTCAGACTGACCCCACGGGGACCGAAGATGTTGGCAACGACTTCGGCGTGGTGGAGATTCCGGCTGAAGCGGCGCACCTGGTCCGCCCGGGGATGCCCATCTGGGGCGGCTTCAAGGGCGTCGAGCAGATGGAGTTCGGCAATCTGGCCTGCCACTACGGCAATGGCGTGGGCGTCGGCGAGACGTTCGTCACCAAGGCCCGAGTCGGGGTTGGCGGCGGGTCTGATGCGACCTCGTGGTACGGCGATTTCGCCGGAGCTTTCGGCGACTCCGGCTCCGGCATCATGGGCTGCAAGAGCGATGGGCTCAGCTTCGCCGGGACCCGGGCCATCGGTGTGCTCACGCACCTGGGCGTCGGCATCGGCGACGTCAAGTACAAGGGGATCAAGACCAAGGTGGAGCACGGCTTCGTCCTCGGCACCACCATCGCGCGCGCCATCGAGATGGGGCGCGAAGCGGGGCTGAACCTGACCCTGGTAGAGCCGTAAGCCCGTCGCGGACCGACACGCAACCGAAAGGCCGGGGCACGCTGCCCCGGCCTTTCGGCGTTCGACCCCCGCGGGGCTCGATCGGCGTATCAACCTGCCCGCGGCGAGCCGTCCGCTCGCAGTCCGTGACAGTAGTGCTCATCGTTCCGAGTTCGTACTGCTCATCCGCTCCAAAATTGGCGAGGCGCCGATCGATCGACTCCAGCCCGCGGATGATCTCGTTCAGACCGCGCCGGATCATCACAGCGATGCTGGAGAGAAGATAGATCACGAGCAGGGCTGCAAAGAACTCGACCATGTGCGTGCGGGTGCAAGAGTGGGAGCTGACACCTGATCGGGGGCACCTGTTGTCTACGTGCCGCCGGTGGAACTCAGCTACAGCGTAACACAAAGCTCAGCGGGGAGGCCCTGAGCGAGAATCCAGACTGCACCAGCATCAGAGCGCGCGGGGCCGGCGCGCAAGACTTCGTCCGGCCGAAAGCATGCCCGGCCCCGCATCCCCTGCAGCCGATTGTTAGGCGCCGGGCGGCCGGCACCGGCACTGGACCAGAAAAGCGCTGCGATTGCGGGTAGCGCCGACGCAACGTGAGGCGCGGGCTAGGCTTTCGTTGGCCATTCGAGGTACTCCCGCCCTTACTGCGGACCCGAAAACATGGCCGGCTGCATGTCGCCTGCAGCGCTCTCGTTAGGCGGACATTGCTAGCGTCGGGCAGGGGAGTTCCCGGCCGATGCGGCTTTGACGATGAGATATGTGATCGACCCACCCGGAGCTACCTGCACCTGGTGCGGCATCCCTGCGGGAATGACCATTACGTCTCCTGCGGAGAGCGTCTGAGTGCGACCGCCAGAGATCTGCCCTCCTCGGCGCTCCCCGGGTGCGGTCTCCCGGTCGCCTGGGGCCGAAGTCGCTGCCCCCCTCCTGATTGCCCCGGGCCGCTCTGCCCGGGGGTCACGGCACTGGCCTCCATACTGGGAGCGTGATGGCGCCGTAGCCAGTCGTCCACGGGAGGGGGATCTCCAGCCCCGTGCTCACGTTTAGCAGAGCGACGGTCGTGCCGGCCCACTCCCGCCTCGGCTCGAATCGGGCGAGAATCCACTGTCCGTCGGGCGACCACTGCGCGCCAGGGACGTACGCACGCCCCGGTGGTGAGACGACACGTGCCCCCGTCCCATCGGGACGGACAACCCAGATCTGCTTGTCGGCCCAGTACGCGATCAGGTCACCGGTCGGGGACCAGCGCGGGCGCTGCCCGCCCGCGACAAGCTGCGTGACCGCTCTGGTAGCGATCGTCATAACGCGTATTGAGTAGCCGCTCTGGTTCCAGGTCTGGTTCTCAAATGCCAATCGTGCGCCGTCCGGCGAGAGCGACGGCCAGTGGTTCACGAGCTCGAAACACTCGTCCGCGCCTGTGGGGCTCAGCCTCTCGATAGCCGGCGGGTTCGCGACCGGGAGCCGGTAGAGGATTGCGGTGTAATTGCAACTGTTGCCCGACAGGTACACCCACTGGGCGTCCGGCGAGTATATGAAGCCGCGGATCACGCCAGGCACGCTACGGCCGCCTGCGCTCGACATGGTCGGGGCGATAACCTGCTGCGTAGCGCCGCCCAGCTCCACCGAGTACAAGCTGCCGAATGCGTCGCCGAGCACCGCGAGCAGGGATTGCCCGTTCGGGTGCCACTCGGGACCGTAGTCGCCAGCCTCATGGATGTGCGGGATCCCAATGAGGCCTGTGCCGTCGAGCGCGGCGGTTACCAGTTTATCGCCACGCCGCGCGGCTATCATTGCGGCGGGCACGACGCTCACCCACGTCGTGTCGGGCGCGAGGCTGCTTCGGTCGACTCGACCGACCACCGCAGCACGGGCAGGGGCGCCCGCGCTCACCTGGCCGCCCGTGATGGTTAGTCCTGTTCCAGCCACCTCGTATATGATCGTATCCGCGCGGACGTTCCCATACCGGTCCTCGACGCGTCCGCTAAGTGGCATCGTGCGTCCGACCTGGATTGTGGTATCGACAACCGGCAGCACAATCTTCGCCGCGCCGCCGGGCGTGATGGTGTAGCGCGCCGTGTCTTGGAGCCCAGCCTCCGGGACCTCGATCGAAACCGCACCGGCCCCCGCAGCCCGCCCCATCACGATCCGCGCGAGAGCCACCCCGTCGGCGGACGTAGTGTCCGCGAAAAAGGTCGATGCTCCGGCGGCGCTCACGTCGCCCACGAGCACGCTGGGCACCGTGGTGCCCCCGGCTCGGACGATCGGCACCGACGAGAAGCGCACGACCACACCCGGCAGGATGCGCCCCGCCGCATCCCTCACGACGACGCGGAGCGCCAGTGGCAGTGATGCACTGACCGTATCGGTGACGTTTGCACCGGCGACGATATTGATACCTGGCTCGTGGCCCGGTTCGTTACCCGGTCCGGTGGAGTCACCGCTACAGCCAGCTACGGGTGTGGTCAAAAGGAGGATCAGGGGGAGGTGCGCCCACCGATGGGCGCACGAGCGGAGCGGGATCATGTCGGGGAGGGTGACAGTGCGAGAGGAATGGCCGCACAACACCGGCGTAGCTGGTGGGCGCGGCGGTGGACAGGGAATCAAGCTGGAATCGTTTTACCGCGCAACCCCATTCTGATTCGCCGAACTCGGGAGCCGCCTGATGCATATTGAGAGCACGCCCCCTGCTGCAATCCTGCGGTCGCGAAACACACGTGAACCACAGCAGGAAGCGGCTCTCATGAGATGTTCGACCACGCATGTGTGCCTCGACGTCCACCAGGCAACCACCCTCTGGGTGGTCCGCGACGTCAACGGCAGGACCATCGCCCAGAGCATCCTTGGGGACCCCGGTGAAACTTTAGGTAAGCGCGTGCACTGGACCGCGGCAACATCCACGTGAACAGGAACAACCAGAGTCCGATCAGCAGAAGCCACGGGAATGCTCGCGCGAGCAGGTGGAGCTCGCCGCGGAACGCGTCGTAGAGGATGATGAGCGTTCCAGCTACCGGCACAAAGAAGAAGCCGGTACGCACAATCCGGAGCGGGCCACGCCGCCAAACGTCGCGGAGGATCGCCTTGTGCAGGCGGATGTGTTCCGCCCTGGTCCAATCCCAACTGTACGCGAGCCTGTGGGGATCGGCTTCAACACTCATAGAATTTCATCAGGTTTGCGATCAGGGGAAATCTCCGGGTCCGGAACTGGTGCACTCGGGCTGACACGGGCCGTTTCTGTGCTGCTCGTGTCGGAAGGCTGAACAGTGCGCTCGGGAGTGGCGCGACCTTGCACCACCGTTTGTGGCGGGGGAGCAGGGTTTTACGCACCTTTGCCTTGAGCCGGAAAGGTCGGCGGATAGCCGTCGGGACAGTTCACGCGCCGTACGGAAAGACGGTGGGGCCGACGGGGCGGTCCGGCGACATCCGTCCACCCGTCAATCTGCCCAACGAGAGCATCGGGCTGCCGTACGCCACGAAAACGCCACCCATACAAGCTATTGCCCTCCACATACTCCAATGTATCACCAGGGAGGATCCGCCAGTAGGCATTCTGTCGATGGTGGGGTGACCACCCCTGCAATGCATCTTGCGGAGCTTGGAGGAGCGTGAGCTCTGCTGGTATGCTATCGAGCCCAATCAGGGATTCCCCGGTTGTATAGCAGCCGACAAGGCTGGAAATGCTCAGCGGTTCAGGAATCAGGACGCGCTCGTGTTCAACGAGTGAACATGACGGTATAGTGAGCGCGATTGGCAGGAGAGCACCACTCAGCCTCATGGGAATTCCACTGTTTATGGGTGCAGGACCGGTCCAGCGCGGTGGATTAGAGGAGCCGAAAAACTGGGACGGTCTGCATGAGGCAAAAGAAAACAATGAGCCAAAGGTATAGGCCTCTCCATGAGTGGCGGTACGCCTCCGTATACACGGCTCGGTCCGGGAGGTACCGACCAGGGGTACGAAGTTCCCAAGCATCAACCACATTGTGGATAGTTGCGACGATCTCGCGCCGGCGCTCATAGTTGCGCCAGAGAAATGCTCCCACAAAAACCCCAAGAAGTGAGTTCAGGAGGAAGATGCCCCATGCTCCAGATCGAGCAGCCGGAGGATTACCCGCGAGCCAGGTGGCAAGTCCGAGTTGGATGGTAACGAAACCGGCCATGAGCTTGTAAGCCATCTCCGTCTCTGCCCGTAAATCGGCGATCCGCGTGGGGTACACCACCTTGAGCACTTCCTGCTGCTCAACGGTGAGTGCGCCGATGCGCGGCTGTTCCATGCCTGTATCTGGCGATGAACTGCTCAGAGGCACTCTGGTTCCTCCGCCGGACGAGGAGCTAACGAGACAATGTGCGGTGATAGTGGATTTGCCTTGAAATTCCCCCGCCTATGCCTTTCTACGTGCGACCGCTCTACGCAGTCGTTCAGCAAGCCGGAGGAGAATTCGTGCGCGACCCTCCAAACTCGTCGCGATGCGCTCCACACTGGCATCCGTAGGGATGCGGGCTCCGCGCGACCACTCTCGGACTGTTCCGTAGCTGCCTTCCATCTCCTCGGCTAGATCTCGGAGGCTGAAAGGACCGCTGCGCAAAGCATCCTGAACCGCCTGCGCGACTTCTTCCCGGTTGCTGCTCCCTTCGCTCATCAAAGTACCTTTGTTGGCACTCTTGCCAACACAGCGTAAGGTTGGCTATATTGCCAACGAAGCGCAGACGCGCGTCGGCGTCCCAGATCCGCAACGATACCGACACTGGGCGGCGGCGGGCAAGGAGAATCGCATTGCTGAGGAGGATCGATGATGAGAATCGAGCGCGGAACCTCGCCCGCACGCCTGCTGGAGATGCTGTCCGACCGCTTCGGCGCATTCGAGGCGATCGCGTACTCCACGATCAAGCTCGCGCGCCACGAGCCGCAGCAGGAGCTGTCGATGGACCTGCTCGTCGCGGAGGCGGTCCTGGAGTTCGCGGACGACCTGCGCACGGCCACAGAGGCCGCCACGGAGTACGGCCGGAGCGATACAGAGCGTGGCGCAAGCTGACCGCGGCCCGAATGGATGCCGCGCATGACTGCACGTTATCTCCCTCCCCTGCCCCCACCCCCGGCGCACTTCCTGCAGCCGTCCCGGCGCCGCCGGGCCGGTCCTGCCACGCAAGCCAGCGCCCGCGTAGAGCTCCGCCCCAGGGCGCGGATCAACCGACACTTGCGAGCCAGAGACAGGGAGCCCCGCCGTTGAGCGCCGACACGCTGTGGTACAAGGACGCCGTTTTCTACGAGCTGCACGTAAAAGCCTTCCAGGACTCGTCCGTGGACGGCGTGGGCGACTTCGGGGGGCTCATCCAGCGGCTGGACTACGTGGCCGGCCTGGGCGTGGACGTGATCTGGCTGCTCCCCTTCTACCCCAGCCCGCTGCGCGACGACGGCTACGACATCGCCGACTACTACGGCATCCATCCCAACTACGGCACCGTCGACGACTTTCAGAGGTTTCTGGACGAGGCCCACAAGCGCGGCCTGCGCGTGATCGCCGACCTGGTGCTCAACCACACCAGCAGCGACCACCCCTGGTTCCAGCGCGCGCGGCGGGCCCCCAGGGGGAGCCCCGAGCGCAACTTCTACGTCTGGAGCGACGAAGACACGCTGTACAGGGAGGCGCGCATCATCTTCACCGACACCGAGCCCAGCAACTGGACCTGGGACCCGGTGGCGCAGCAGTACTACTGGCACCGCTTCTTCAGCCACCAGCCGGACCTGAACTGGGACAACCCCGAGGTCAAGGAGGCCATGTTCCGGGTGATGGAGTACTGGCTGGAGCGGGGGCTGGACGGCTTTCGCGCCGACGCCGTGCCGTACCTGATCGAGCGCGAGGGCACCATCTGCGAGAACCTCCCCGAGACGCACGACATCCTCAAGGAGTTCCGCGTCCGCCTGGAAAAGAACTACCCCGGGCGCATCCTCCTCGCCGAGGCCAACCAGTGGCCCGAGGACGTGCGGCCGTACTTCGGGGACGACGACGAGTTCCACATGGCGTTCCACTTTCCCCTGATGCCGCGGATCTTCATGGCCGTGCGGCAGGGGATCCGGAAGCCGATCGTGGAGATCATCGAGCGCACCCCCGCCATCCCCGAGAACACGCAGTGGTGCATGTTCCTGCGCAACCACGACGAGCTCACCCTGGAGATGGTGACCGACGAGGAGCGCGACTACATGTACCGCGAGTACGCGGCGGACCCGCGGATGCGCATCAACCTGGGCATCCGCCGCCGGCTGGCGCCGCTGATGGAGAACGACCGGCGCAAGATCGAGCTGCTGAACAGCATCCTGTTCACCATGCCGGGGTCGCCCATCATCTACTACGGCGACGAGATCGGGATGGGCGACAACGTGTGGCTGGGCGACCGCGACGGCGTGCGCACCCCCATGCAGTGGTCGCCGGACCGCAACGCCGGCTTCAGCCGCGCGGAGCCGGAGCGGCTGTACCTGCCGGCGATCAACGACGCCGTCTACGGCTTTCCCGCCGTGAACGTCGAGGCGCAGGAGCGCTCGCCCTATTCGCTCCTGAACTGGACCAAGCGGCTGATCCGCGTCCGCAAGCAGCACCGCGCCTTCGGCCGCGGCACCATCTGCTTTCTGCAGCCGGAAAACCCGCACGTGCTGGCGTACATCCGCGAGTACGGCGAAGACGTGATCCTGATCGTCAACAACCTGTCCGCCCAGGCGCAGGCGGTGCGGCTGGACCTGACCGCCTTCGGCGGCCGGGTGCCCGTGGAGCTGCTGGGGGCCAACGCGTTCATGCCGATCGAGGACTCGCCCTACGCCATCACGCTGAGCCCCTACGGCTTCTTCT
>JAHWJJ010000194.1 GCA_019348475.1 Gemmatimonadota bacterium
CAGGGGTTTTTGGGGGAGGTGCGAGCCTGAGCGAGCGGAGGGGGCGCGGCGCGGACCCGCCGTCGCGACGGAAAGCGCCTAACGCCGTCTTGTCTCGTGCTGGAGGCGGGGGATGAAACGGCCGCAGCGGGAGTTCTACGCCATTGGCGAGGTGTGCGCGCTGTTCGACGTGAAGCCGCACGTGCTGCGCTACTGGGAGACGCAGTTCCCGGCCCTGTCGCCGCCCAAGAACCGCGCGGGGAACCGCGTGTACCGCGCCCGCGACCTGGAGCTGATCGCCCTGATCCGCCACCTGGTGCACGACGAGCGCTACACGCTGGAGGGCGCCCGCAAACGCATCGACGAGCTGCGCCAGGAAGGCGCCGCGGCGGAAATGGCTTCGCGCGCGCTGGAGCGCTCCTTCGTACGCTCGCTGCGCAATGAGCTGGAGGAGATCCTGGAGCTGCTCGCGCCCGTCGGGTGAGGATTCGCGGCTCTCTCACCGCGGGCCCCACCGCGGGCTAAAGCCCGCGGCTGGAACTGCCATAAGACCCGCCCTGGGCTCGCGGAGCTCGCCCGGCGCGGCTTCACCTGCTCGCATTGGGCGGGGCCTGCGTGCATGTGGGGTCGGCGCATGAGCAACCATCCCGTGCAGCACCGGCCTTACGCAACCCCTCCCCCGGGGTTGGGGGAGGGGTCGACCGCCGTCGCGAGGAACGAGCGAAAGGCCGGTCGGGGGAGAGGGCCTCGCGCGCGCAGACGGACTTCAGCGGTTTCGCTCACTCCCGCACTACCGCACTCACGCACTCCCGGACTATGAGGCTCGGCGTCGTCGGCACGTTCGTCTGGGACACCATCTGGACGCTCGCCGACGTCCAGGCGGGGCGGCCGTTCGAGACGTGGGGCGGGGTGGCGTACTCGCTTGCCGCCGCGGCCGCCGCGCGGGCGGATGGGTGGGCGATCGTGCCCATCGTCAAGGTGGGCGCGGACCTGGCCGGCGAGGCGCGGCGGTTCATGGCGGGGCTCCCCGGCGTGGACGCGCAGCCAGGCGTGCTCGTGGTCCCCGAGCCCAACAACCGCGTGGAACTGCGCTACACCGACGACGCGCGGCGCGGCGAGCGGCTGACCGGCGGCGTCAACGCGTGGACGTGGGACGACCTCGACGCGCGGCTGGCGGGGATCGATGCGCTGTACGTCAACTTCCTCTCCGGCTTCGAGATGGGGCTGGAGACGGCGGAGCGGCTGCGCGCCTCCTTCGCGGGGCCCATTTACGCGGACCTGCACTCGCTCTTCCTGGGGTGCCCGGGCGCCGGCGCCCGCGTGATGCGCAGCCTGCCGGAATGGGAGCGGTGGGCCGCCTGCTTTCACGCCGTGCAGATGAACGAGGACGAGCTGGGGATGCTCGGCGCGCCCGGCGATGACGCGGCGGATCACCTCGCGGAGCGGCTGCTGGCGCACGGCCCGGGGATGGTGCTGGTTACGCGGGGCGGCGAGGGAGCCACCGCCACCGTGCGCGACGGCTTTCCCGCCGATCCGCTCCGCTGGCCCGGGTGGAAGCCGGGCGGTCACGCGCAGGCCCGCTCCACCACCATCGCTTCCGCGCAGGGCCGCCTCCCCGGCGACCCCACCGGCGCGGGCGACGTGTGGGGCGTCACCTTCTTCTGCTCGCTCCTCGCTGGCATGCCGGTGGTGGATGCCGTCCGCCGCGCTCACCGCTTCGCCGGCGCGAAGATGTCCGTCCGCGGCGCGGCGGGGCTGTATCCCCACCTTGTGACCGGCGGGTTATTCTGAGGGTAGTATGGTGACCAGTGCTCGCGCTTTTCCTCCCCACGCATCAACCGAATGTCCGAGTTATTCAACAATCCGAAGCTGTTCTGGAGCGTGCTCGGCGCGTTTGCAGGTGTCTTGGCTCCGTTGCTCGGGCTCACCTGGATCCTCGCGCGATCGCATTATCAAGCGCGGCTGGAAGCGCAGGTGGAGGAGAATCAGCGGCTCCGTCTCCAAATTGATGAGTCCTCCCCGAAGCGTCTGCTCGAGGAACGCAAATCCCTCCGGGACCTAGGCTACGCCGAAGCAGAAGCCACCTATACGCCGAAGATCCTTGAGAAAGACCGGGAGATCAGGCGTATTCAGGAGGAGGGTGAGCGCCTTCGAAAACAACTTGATGAACCGGGGCGCGAGAACTTGAACCGGCGCCTGCGTCAAATAGAACAAGAGAAGCATGACTTGGAGCGGCTTCGCGATCTCGCGTTCGATTTCGCTGATCGGCTTTCACGAGCAGCGGTACGTGGACTCGTTCGAGCCGAAGCGAACGAGCAAAGAACTCGTGCAACTAAAGTCCACGATTTTCTGAAAAACGGGGACGCGGTCCAAGAGTGGAAGGAAATCGCGGATGACATGCTTGCGAGCGGCGCCGCATCCGCCGAAGACGTTCTGTATGTAGATGCGTCTGATGGTGGACTTGGTGTGATAACCCACGTCAAAGTTAGAGGACATGCTTTTTTCGAGCGGCTGTCGAAGCAGCCGGGGTGGCAGATACTTAAGCGGGCTGACGATGCCGTCGCTAATGCGCTTACGGTTTGGACCCACCTCGTACTTGATATCCCTCGTAAGCCGCCGATGGACCCGATCATCAGCTATCGCTCGGACAGGGAGTCTGTAGAATTCTCAATTGAGGGTGGTGGCGGGATCGTTCACACATTGGTGATCTTAGCTACGCTTGGGGGAGGGTGGCCTCATCCGATGGCGCGCGTTTTCTCCGGCCCCGCGGATACATCACATGCTGCCGCTCGCGCTTTTATCGAGGAGCACCGGCCGCTGGCATAGCGGGATGGCTGCTACTCCCTCCTACGTTCTACCGATCTGCTCGCCGCACTTTCTCCCCCGCGCGCGGGGTGCTAAGTTGCCCCATGCACACGCCCCGATCCCGCGCCCGATGACCTGCGTCGTCTCCGTTCCCCCCACGCTGGATTCCGACGCGTTCGACGCGCTGATCGCCGACGCGAACGCCGCGGGGGAGCAGCGGCTGCTGTTCGACGCGCGGCACGTGCGCTTCGCGGATCCGTACGGGATGACGGGGCTGCTGGCGCTGGGCGTGCACTTTACGCGCGACGGGGTGCCGCCCATCCTGCAGTTTCCCCAGTCGCCGGACGTCGCGGGGTACTTTACGCGGATAGGCTTCGTGGCCGCGGCGGAACACGTGTTCGAGATGCACGACGCCCCGCGGTCGCGCGCGGGCGAAAGCAGCGTGCTGCTCCCCATCACGGTGGTGGGGTCGTCCGACGACGTGCACGGGGTGATCGAGCAGCTGAACGAGCACCGCATCGGCGAGCTGCTGTCGGAGCAGCTGGGCTACTCGCAGGCGGACGCCATGGCGTTCAGCATGCTGCTGTCTGAGGTGTCGCAGAACATCGTGGAGCACGCCGACGCGCCCGGGTGGGTGGGCATCCAGACGTACCGGCGCTGGCGGCGCGTGGACAAGCGGGTGGTGGTGATCGCCGTCATCGACCTGGGCGTGGGCTTCCGCGGTTCGCTGGAGCGCGAGCACGCGGGCCGCTTCGGCGAGCGCTGGGGCGATGCGACGGCGCTGGAGGCGGCCTTCATCCACGGGGTCACGCGCTTCCGCGATCCCGGCCGCGGCCAGGGGCTCAAGCAGATCCGCAGGCGGGTGGGGCGCTGGGGGGGCAAGATCGCCATCCGCAGCGGAACGGCCCGGATTTCGGACGTGCCGGAGTGGGACGACAGCGACCCGATGACGACGGAGCTGGCGCCCTTTCCCGGCGCGCAGATCCTGATCGTGCTCCCCGCGCGCTCGCCGGCCCCGCCCCCGGAGCCCGCGCCTTCGCGCCCCGGCGCGCGCCCCGGCCACGTGCGCCGCTGAACCGCGCAGCGGCTGCCGCCGGACGCACTTTCGCACTTTCGCACTTTCGACTCACGCACTCACGCACTCACGCACTTCCGACCATGCCGACCGTAACCTTCCAGACCAACAAGGGCTCCTTCACCGCCGAGCTCTACCCCAACGAGGCCCCGGCGACGGTCGCCAACTTCACGAAGCTGGTGAAGGACGGCTACTACGACGGCATCATCTTTCACCGCGTGATCCCCGATTTCGTGGTGCAGGGCGGCGACCCGATCACGAAGGGGCCGCAGGGGCTGGAGGAGCGCGGCGTGGGCACCGGCGGCCCGGGATGGCAGATCAAGTGCGAGACGCAGGGGAACCCGCACCGGCACGAGGTGGGGGCGCTCTCCATGGCGCACGCGGGCAAGGACACGGGCGGCAGCCAGTTCTTCATCGTCCTGAACGAGCAGAACACGCGGCACCTGAACGGGGTGCACACCGTGTTCGGAAAGGTGACGGAGGGGCTGGACGTGATCTCGAAGCTCGCCCGGGGGGACCGGATGGAGAAGGTGACGGTGAACGAGGGCGACGCGGCCTGACGCCATGCTGCACGGGCGGAAGGTCGCTCCGCTACCCATCGACCTGAGCCACGTAGGCCGCCGCTCGGTGACCTCGCTCTTCAGCAACCTGGTGACCCGCCCCACGGGACGGGCCATCCGCACCGGCGTGGAGAGCCAGATCGCCGAGATGGAGGGCGCGCCGCAGGTCACGCTCTCCATCCTGGACTTTGGCCAGGTGCGGGTGCTGGACTACTCGTGCGCGGACGAGATCGTGGCCAAGCTGCTGCTGCGCTACCTGGGCGACGAGCGGCCGGCCGAGGCGTTCTTCATCGTCCGCAATCTGCACGAGCACCACGCCGAGGCCATCGAAGCCGTCCTGGAACGCCACGAGCTGCTGCTGGTCGCCGTCACCGACGCGGAGGGGCCGGAGCTGCTGGGCGTGACCGACCCGGCGCAGCGCGCGGTCTGGGAGGCGCTGGTGCGCCGCGGCCGCGCCTCGCGCGCGGAGCTGGCGGACGACACCGGACTGCCGCGCGAGGCGGTGACGGCGGTGCTGGCCCACTTCTATCTCAAGCGGGTGGCGGCGGTGCACGTGGACGGCACCGTCTCGCCCCTTTCGGCGTTCCTGCAGGAGTAGGCGCATGCAGCATCCCGGCGGCGGCACCTCCACCCGCGCCATCCACGCCGGCGACACGGAGCCGCGCATCGGCGCGCCCGTCGTCACGCCCATCTACCCCACGACGACCTTCTACAGCGACCCGTCCGGGCAGGACGAGGTGCTGTACACGCGCTACGGCAACGGCCCCAACCACCTGCTGCTGCAAAAGCGCATCGCCGCGCTGGAAGGGGCGGAGGACGCGCTGGTCCTTGCCAGCGGGATGGCGGCGATGGCGATGGCGCTGCTGTCCGTGGTCCAGGCGGGGGACCACGTGCTGGCGACGGACGCCATCTACGGCGGCACGCGCGCGCTGCTGGACCGCGAGCTGTCGCGGCTGGGGATTGAGTCCAGCTACGTGGACCTGTTCTCGCCGGAGTGGACGCGCAGCCTGCGGCCCAACACGCGCGTGGTGCTGGGCGAAACGCCGTCCAACCCGCTGCTGCGCGTGCTGGACCTGCAGCCGATCGCCGAGGCGGCCCGCGCGCACGGCGCCGTGGTCATCGTGGACGCCACCTTCGGCTCGCCGGTGCACTTTCGCGCGCTGGAGCACGGGGCCGACATCGTGCACCACAGCGCCACCAAGTACCTGGGCGGGCACAGCGACGTTACGGCGGGCGTCCTGGCCGGCAGCGCCGCCCGCATCGGCGAGGCGCGCAAGCGGGCGCGGGTGTGGGGGCCGGTGCTGGACCCGCACGCCGCCTGGCTGCTGGAGCGGGGGATCAAGACGCTCTCGGTGCGGATGGAGCGCCACAACCGCAACGGGATGGAGGTCGCGCGCTGGGCGGAGACCCGGCCGGAGGTGGCGCGCGTGTTCTATCCCGGGCTCCCCTCGCACCCGGACCACCAGACGGCGTGCCGGGTGCTGGACGGGTTCGGGGGAATGGTGGGGCTGGAGCTGGAGGGCGGCGGCGCCGCGGCGGACCGCTTCGTTCGCGCGCTGCGGCTGGCCAAGCTGGCGCCCAGCCTGGGCGGCGTGGAGACGCTGGTTTCCGAGCCGCGCTACACCTCGCACGCGGGGATGACGCCGGAGCAGCGCGCCGCCAACGGCATCCGCGACGGCTTCATCCGCGTGTCGGTGGGCATCGAGGACGCCGCGGACCTGATCGCGGACCTGGACCAGGCCCTCCGCGCCATCGGCGGCGACCACCGCGAGGCCGCGGACTGACGCACGATCGCCTCGAATTGTCGGTGGTGGCTGAAAAACGAGAAACCCTGCTTCGCGTCACTGCGTGGGAGGGTTTTCGCTTTTCGCCAGGCGACGGTTCGTTGCCGTAGACTTTGCGCGGTTGGACGGCAGCGGGAACGCGCATGGGAAGGCGGGGCGGGGGGGGAATCTTCCAGAGCACAACTTCGGCTGCCACGGCCGCGCGGACAAGCATCGTCGCCCCTCACCCGCTCACCCACTCACGGCTCGGCGCGCAACCTGCGCGGCAGCAGACGTGTCGCCTCACCATCCACCCGCGAAGAAAGATGACCCGGTCCGCATCGCTTCTGATCCTCGCCGCGCTGCCAGCACAGGACGCTACGGCGCAGCAGAGCGCGGCGTACGTCCCCACGGACTCGGCTATCGCGGCGGCGGCGGCGGCGGTGGTGCAGAACGCGGATCGCTGCGTGGCGGTGTGGCCGGGCTACTGGCACGCGGGAAAGCCGTTCGGCCTTACGCGGCGGGAAGACCGCAGCGTCTTCGTACACCTCGCCGCGCCGCACCCGGACTTCACGCCGGTACCGCAGAGCCAGCTTCCCGACGTGCTCCGCGGGGCGTTTTACGTGCGGCGCGCGCCCGCCGGCGAGTTCCGGCCCACGGACATCTTCTACCGGATCGGCGAGGTCCGGGTGCCGGTGCTCCGGCCCTATTCACCCACGCTGCGTCACAACGTGGAGCTGGTGTATCACGAGGCCTTTCACGCGCACCAGGACGAGCGTTTCGCGCCGCTCCCGGGCGGACGCGCTGCCTTCGGTTCCGCATCCGCCGCCGTCGCGCTCGCCGTTCCGCCCGCCGAGTTCGAGGCGCTGGCACGCGCGGAGCGCCAGGTGCTGGCCGCGGCCCTCTCGGCGTCCTCGCCCGACTCGCTGCGTTCCCTGTTGCGCAGCTATCTCCAGTTGCGCGCCCGGCGGACGGCCATGGCTCCGGACGCGCAGCCGTTCGAGCAGTGGGAAGAGCGGATCGAGGGCACGGCCGAGTTCGTCGGGGCCTCCTGCGCGGCGCTGGCGACCGATGGCGATCGAGAGCAGGCGCGCGGCCGCCTTCGCGCGGCGCTGGCGAAAGATGCGCCGGCGCTGGCCGGCGGACGGCCGTCGAAGTGGCGGGCGTACGCCGTGGGCGCGGCGCTTTCCATGCTGCTGGACGACCTGCGCGTTCCGGACTGGCGTGCGGCGGTCGAATCGGGTGCGGCGCTGGACGACCTGCTCGCGCACGCCGTCTCCGGACGGTGAGTGGCCCGAAGACCCGCTCACCCGCTCACGCCGCCCGGCGCGCAACCTGCTCGCGGACGCCGACTCCCGCGCCTTCCCCTCGCGCGCGGCGGGGATTCGCGCGAAATTGGAAGCGCGGCTGGCAAATGCGACGGCCGCGCGTTCAGCGAATGGAAATCGTGCCTGCGCAGATGACGCATAGAGCAAAAGTGGCCGACATCGCGGTGATTGGGGCGGGGCCGTGCGGGATCGCGGTGGGGGTGGCGGCGCGGGAGGCGGGGGTGTCGTGCGTGCTCTTCGACCGCGGCGCCATCACGCAGGCGATGATGGACCATCCCACCTACGTCACCTACTTCAGCGGGCCGGAAAAGCTGGAGATCGCGGACCTTCCCTTCACCACCGCGGGCGACAAGCCCACGCGCCGCGAGGCGCTGCGCTACTACCGCAAGGTTGCCGCGTACTACGCGCTGGACGTGCGGCAGTACGAGGAGGTGACGGCGGTGGAGGGGACGGAGGGCGACTTCCTCCTCCGCACGCGGACGCGCATGGGCGAGGAGCGGGTGCAGCGCGCGCGAAGCGTGGTGATCGCCACCGGCTACTACGACACCCCGCGAAAGCTGGACGCGCCGGGGGCGGAACTGGCCAAGGTGCACTACTACTTCACGG